>NZ_VUOT01000032.1:0-68180 GCF_009829295.1 Nocardia sp. CY15 | reverse complement strand
TCGCCTGGCTACATGCGTTCAAGCGTCTGCGCATCCGCTACGAACGCCGCGCCGACATCCACCAAGCCCTACTCACCCTCGCCTGCGCGGTCATCTGCCTCCGAAAACTCATTCTGAACTGATCTGTAAGTGCCAGGATGCCGGCCCGCCGACATGCGGTTTCTGTGCACAATCGAAGGATGAGGGTGGTGAGTTCCGGGTCATCGCCATACTCGGCTGCAACCCGGTTGATTTCAGCGAGACGGCCGGTCGGTATCGCTCCACGGCGAGATGGGCGCCGTCGAGGCTTGACCAGTCTGGCCGCGGGATTGCCGGTGGGCCGGATCAAATTGTCATCGACCGCGTGACGGTAGAGGCAGCGCAATGCGTTCGTAGTTGTCTGGGCGACGCCGATTCCACCACGGTCGCTACGCCTGATATCGCGTTGCTTCTGGAGTGTCGCAATGAGTTGTTTGAGTTCAGTGGTAGTCGGTTCGTCGAGTCGGCGACTCGGCCACATCTCGACGATTCGGTTCCAATAGCTACTGTATAAATCACGGGTTCTATTCGGAGGTATGGCCGCATATACGATCGGCACATACTCGGCGAAGGTTGGCATTGGCCGCTTCGACTGGGCGGCGATGAGGTCCTCTAGGGTCACTCCCAGCTTTTCGAGAAGCAGCTGCGCGGTCTGCACTTCGACGTTCGATGCCGACATTGTCATTGGACCACCTCTGAGGAAGTTGTTGCCTGTGCTTGCCGTTCACGCGCAACCATGGCGTCGACAGCGTCGGAGGTGAACATCAGAAGGACGCCTTCGGACGGATCTGCGGCGAGGAGGATCCGATCAGCGGTGTGTACGCCGACTTTGCGGCGGAATTGAGCTGGAAGCCGGAGGTCGCCAGCAGGCGTGATCCATAGTTCCGGTTCGCCGAAGCGCCCGACGACGACAACGTTGCCCTCCAACCGGAAGCCGAGGCGCACGCCGGAGCACCAACCCAGCGTGGGGAGCAGTGCCCGATCGATCACTCTGCCTCTGGCGTCCACGCGCCGCACGCTGCAAAGCCACTGCGGTTCCCGCTGAGATGGACGCTGATACAGCGTCGTGACAGGACGGTCGTTGTGGACGTGTGCGTATCCGGCAACCTTGGCAACAGGACCTCGTCCGGGAAGTACCGGCGCCAAGATGTGGTTCACCACGCCCGCACCCGGGCTGGCTGCAGGCATGGTGCGGCCTGACGGCGGAAGGTGCCAGAACGGTTGTAGAGCACCTGCCAGGTTGCGAGATCGCTACGGAAATGTGCCCTAACCGGACATCGTCTATTTCGGTGAGAATGTGCCCAAGGACAGGGTCGCCGAGGCTTACGAGCTCGTCGACGCCGCGGACGCGCTGCTGGTCGCCGGTTCGTCGCTGACCGTGATGTCCGGGCTGCGTTTCGTGCGCCATGCGGCCGAACGCGGCCGTCCCGTCGTCATCGTCAATCGAGGTCGCACCCGCGGCGACGAGCTGGCCGCGCTCACCCTGGACGCGGGGTGTTCGATCGTTCTGCCCGCGCTCGCCGAGTGCCTGGGGGAGACCCGCGCAACAGCTGGGGACCGCTTGCTCGGGGTTCCCGGATCCGCCGAGCGCGCGTAACGGCGGTCGCGGGTCGACCGACCACATCCTCGCCACCTTCCGCTCCGGCCGAGGTGGTCCCCGAAAACCCGGACCCGTTCATCCGTAGGCTGTTCGGCGTCGCCCGCCCGCGTTCGGTGGTCGACCCCGCGTTCTCCGCCCTGCGCCGCCGACTGCTGCTCGCACCCGGCCTGAATCCCTAGGCACCGACAGGAGCAGACATGAGTGAACCGTTGCAGATCAGCACGGATACTACTGAACCGAGCCCTCGCACGCGGCACAGCCCGAGCGGCGCCGGTTGAGCGACTCTGGGCCCACGCCCAGCAACCTGACCTTGCCCGTCCCTGCACGTACGGGTGTGAGGGCGATGATCACGGTGCCCGCCCCTTCTCGTCGTTCCGAACTACGCCGATTCGGCGGTCCGGTATGCGATCCTGGGCAGGATACGAGCGCTCGATCGATTGCTGGAGAACGAAGTTCCGTACGCGAAGAGACTGGATCTCATCATGGAGGGTTCCTCATGCGTGTCGTTTCCGGGCTGGCAACAGCTCTAGGGGCAACGGTGACATGGCTGACGCTGGTGTCGTCACCGGCGATGGCCGAGTTCGCCGCAGCCGTCGACACAGAGACGCTGGTGTCCTTCGAATTCGGCTCGGGCGGAGCCCGCAGTGAATGCCACAGCGGAAAGTTCCTGTGCGAGCCAGAAGAATTCAAATGCGACAACGACAGATGCGTTCAGAAACAATGGCTGTGCGACGGCGACGACGACTGTGGCGACGGATCCGACGAAAGGAACTGTCAGTAGAACCCACGTGATTCGGTGTCCGCTAAGAGGCGGGACTCGAGGTTCTCAGTTCCGCGGAAGTGTAGGCGCGGATGGTGCAATGGCCGCCGGGGCCGCTTTCCTCGACCGAGTCCACGCAGCGCGTTGGCGGTGCGCAGGCCGGCATCGGCCGATCGTGACCGCGTCAGCTCCGCTGCTCGAGGCCCGATCCCGTTGGCTCGGTCGTGGCGAATGCCGGTGATTTTGGAGCGGAAGATGCCGGAGTTTCCGGAGTGGTCGCGGCAGCAGCCATGGGGCGCGCGTCTGGAGTCGGGCCTGGCCCGGGGCGATGGCGGTGGGCCCCGGCCGCGCGTGCGTCGTCGTGGTCGACGTCTTGTCGTTCACGACGTCGGTGTCGGTCGCGGTCGAAGCCGGGACATACGTGCTGCCCTACCCGTGGCGCGACGGCGAGGCCACGCAGTTCGCGGCACGACGCGGCGCTGGCGGTAGGGCGGCGAGCGGTGTCCCAGCGGCAGCCGTGGTCGCTGTCTCCGGCGGCGTTGCGGCGCGCGCCGGTCGCGGCTCGGCTCCTGCTGCCCTCGCCGAATGGTTCGGCCATCTGCGCGGCCGTGACCGGTGTGCCGGTGGTCGCGGCCTGCCTGCGCAACGCGAGCGCCGTCGCCCGCTGGATCGTGGAACGAGGGTGGGGCACCGTGCAGCGGCCGGTGGCCGTGATCGCCGTCGGCGAGCATTGGCCCGGACGCGACGCATTGCGGCCCGCGGTCGAGGATTGGCTGGGCGCGGGAGCGGTCGCCGCGGCGCTGGCCCGCGGCGGAGCGGGGCCGCTGTCCGCGGAGGCTGCTGCGGCCGCGGCGGCACACGAGGGGGTCGCCGACGTCGCGGCGCTGATCCGCGACAGCGCTTCCGGCCGGGAGCTGGCCCGGGGCGGGTTCGCGCAGGATGTCGCGGTGGCCACCGAACTCGACGTCAGCCGGGTGGTGCCGGTGCGCGCCGAGGCAGCCTTCGCCGACGCCGTCCGATGACCGTGGGCGCGCGCCGCGGCCGGTCGGCGCTAGAGGTGCGGGCCGACCAGCGCGATCGCGGATTCGACCGCCACGTCGACGATGCCCGCGATGTCGTCGCCGTCTTCCACGGTGGTGGCGATCAGTTCCCGGAAGCCGCCGAAGAGGATCGTCGCCACCTGGCGGGATGGCGGACGCAGTCCGGCGGCGGCGAATTCGGGTGTGTCGGCGAGCTTTTGGATCAATGCGACGAACGCGTCGCCGACCTCGCGCTGCAACTGGCGCGTGGCGTCACCGAGGGCGGGCACGACACGGATCCAACTGAGGGTGAGGGAAGGCTCTTCTCGCGCGGTGGCTGTCCAGGCTTCGATGGCTTGGCGGATCTGGGTGCGCCATGGCATGCAGGGGTCGACCGCGGCATCGATCCGCTGGATCATCTCCTTGTGGTGCTCGGACAGCAGGGCGATGAAGCAGTCCTGTTTGCTGGTGAAGTGCTCGTAGAAGGTGCGGCGCGAGGTGCGGGCGTGGCGGACCACGTCGGCGACGGTCGAGTCCTGGTAACCGCGTTCGCGCACCGCCACGGCCATGGCGTCGAGCAGGCGGCGGCGAAACCCCGCGTCCGCGCCGTCGTCGGCGGAGGTGCGGGGTACCGGCTCGGCGCGTGTCACGAGATTCAGGTTAGTCAGTCCGTTCCGCTCGTCGCGTTCCGCCCGAGCCTCGCGGGCGGGGATCCGGCCCCGGCCAGAGCACGGTCGAGATGAGGTCGGCGAGCCTGCCCGTCGACGAGGGTGACCCACGGCCGACTTCGGGGAACCGCTCGCTCATGCCGTCGCCTCGGCGGCGCGGTCGCGCGCTAGCTCGCGCTGTCGGGGAGTGCGACGGTGCACCACTGCCCGGCCCTTCTTGGCCGGGACGAGTGCGACACCGCGGAAGTGCGCGCGCTCGTCGCGGGCGTCGGTGGGTTCGAGCGTGAAATCACGCAGCAGCGTGCGCAGCACGACGTTCATTTCCATCGTGGCGAACGCGGCGCCGATGCACCGGCGGCTGCCGCCGCCGAAGGGAATCCAGCTGAAGGTGCCCGGACGGACACCGACGAATCGGTCGGGATCGAAGGCGCGGGCATCGGGGAAGAGTTCCTCGTTGTCGTGCATCAACCGGATGTTGGCCACGATCTTCTGGCCCTTGGGCAGGGTCCACCGGCCCAGCCGCAGAGAATCGGCGCGGACCTGGCGGAACGTGGCATCGACGACCGGCCGCACTCGCTGCACCTCCAGCAGCGTCGCCTCGCGCAGCTGTGAACCTCCCGCATCGGCTTCGGTGAGCAGGCGGCGCAGGATGTCCGGGTGCCTGCGCAACCGTTCGATCGTCCACGCCAGCGTTGTCGCCGTCGTCTCGTGTCCGGCCGTGAGCAGGGTCAGCAATTCGTCGGCGATCTCAGCGTGCGACATGGCCGAGCCGTCGTCGTAGCGCGCTTGCAGCAGCATCGCCAGCACGTCGTCGCGCTCATCGATCCGGTCGGCTGCGGCGCGGTCGACGAGTCGGCCGACGATTTCGTCGTAGCGGCGGCGATAGGCCGCGAACCGGGCCCAGGGACCGAGCCTGCCCAGCGCCCGCTGGGGAACCGGGACGGCCGCGAGGGCCGAGGCCACCAGCACCAGTTTGGGTAGCAGTCGGCGCAGTTCGTCGAACTCCGCGCCCTCGGCGCCGAAGACCGCGCGCAGGATCACGTTGAGCGTGATCCGCATCATCGAGTCCATCGTCGCGAACTCGCGGCCCGACGGCCAGGCCGCCATCTCCCGGACCGCTTCCTCCTCGATGAGCGATTCGTACACCGCCAGCCTGCGGCCGTGGAAGGGCGGGGTGAGCAGTTTGCGCTGCTTGCGGTGTTCGGCGCCGGTCAGCGCGAACAACGAACCCGGCCCGAGGAACTGGCCGAGGTTGACGTCGAGGTTGTCGACGAGGTCGGTGCTCGCGGTGAACAGGGCTTTGATCTCGGCCGGATCGGCGAGCACGACGCATGGGCCGAATCTGGGCATCTGGATGGTAAAAGCCGATCCGTAACGGTCGTGCATCCGTCGCCAAGTCCGGGTTCGCCCGGTGAGTATCTGCAGGTTCTGCACGATCGGCGGGGACGAGGGCCCGTCGGGAATGCGCACAGCGGGCATGCGCCCACCTCCTCGTGTGGTACTTCGATGTACCACCCGTACGGTACGCTTGCGTACCGCGTGTGACAAGGCTTACACCTACCAGTCTCCGCACGCGAGGTCCCACAGCTCGGCGCTGTGGACGGCGATCAGCGACGCGATGCGGCCGAGCGCCTCTGACACGGGCAGCCGATCGAGTCGGTGCCCGTCACGCAGGCGCAGCGCCACATCGTCGGCGGCGGCCTCCTGTGCTCCGATGATCGCTTGATACGGCACGAGACGGTGGTCGCGGATGCGCGATCCGAGACTGCCACGATCCGGCGGGCAGACCACCACGCGCAGCCCGAGGTCACGGCAGCGCCGTTCGAACCGCTCGGCCGCCGCATGCTGCACATCGCTCACCGGCAGCACGACCACCTGGGTGGGCGCCAGCCATGCGGGGAACCGGCCACCGTGGTGTTCGACCAGGTGAGCCACGGCGCGCTCGATGCTGCCGATGATGCTGCGATGCACCATGACCGGCCGGTGCGCGGCGCCGTCGGCGCCGGTGTAGTGTAAATCGAACCGCTCGGGTTGATGGAAATCGACCTGAACGGTGGACAGGGTGGACTCCCGTCCCGCGCTGTCGCGGACCTGCACATCAATCTTCGGGCCGTAGAACGCGGCTTCGCCTTCCACCGCCTCGTAGTGCAGGCCGGAGTCGTCCAGGACGTCGGTGAGCACCGCTATCGAGCGCTCCCACAGTCGCGGCGCGGCAACGTATTTCCCACCGGGTCCGGGCAGGGACAACCGGTAGCGAGCCGCGTCGATGCCCAGCGCGGCATAGGCGGAACCGATCATCGCCAGCGCCGCGGCGACCTCGGCACAGACCTGATCGAGGGTGCAGAAGATATGCGCGTCGTTGAGCTGGATCGCGCGCACCCGGGTCAATCCGCCCAGCACGCCGGAGAGTTCGGAGCGGTACATGCCGCCCAGTTCAGCGATCCGCAGCGGCAGTTCCCGATAGCTGTGCGCGCGGGAGCGGAACAGCAGAGCGTGGTGCGGGCACAGGCTCGGACGCAGCACCACTTGTTCGCCGCCCAGGTCCATCGGCGGGAACATGTCGTCGCGGTAGTGCCGCCAGTGCCCGGAGATCTCGTAGAGTTCGCGTTTGCCGAGCACCGGCGAATACACGTGGCGGTAGCCCGCGCGGTGTTCGGCGGTGCGGATGTAGTCCTCCAGGGCCTGGCGCACCGCCGCGCCGTCGGGCAGCCAGAACGGCAGTCCCGCGCCGATCAGCGGGTCGGTGTCGAACAGATCCAGCGCACGGCCGAGGGTGCGATGGTCGGGCATGGTGGTCTCCTCGTGAACAACGGGCGAGTGACCACAAGATGAAGCCCGGGGCACTCGCCCCGGGGCTGGGATGGAACAGGGATCAGCGCGCCGGGACGGATTCCGGCGTCGTCGTCACAGCAGCGCGCTTCACGTCGGCGACGCTAGCAGACGCCACCGTCGCCGCACACCCGAATATCGCGTGCGCCGCCGCGAGAGGCGCGAAGATCTCGAAGCGCCCCCCGGCACGGCGGCTTTCGCGCATAATCGACTTCGATTGGCATGCAATGACATCGGGGGTCGATGGGGACACGCAGAGCGGTGCTGCAAGCGGGGGTGATGCTCCCGCTGGCTGCCGCGTGCGCGCCGGATCTGCTGCTGGGCAGTTCGGACGCGGTGCGTGTCGGGGTGTCCTGGAGCGGGTCGGAACTGGCCGCCTTCCACGCCGTACTCGACGGGCTGAACCTGCCCTTCGACGTCGAAGTCATCCCGCTCGGAGACAACACCGACACCGCCTTCAGCGCAGGCGGCCGATCCGCGCCGGACGTGGTGCTGCTGCCGCAGGCGGGGCGGGTGCGGGAACTGGCCGAGCGAAAGAAACTACGGCCGATCGCCGAGACGGTGTGGACCGACGACCTCGGTCCCCGCTACGCCCAGCACTGGCAATTGTTGCTGCGCTATGGAAGTCGTGCGTTCGGCGTGCCGTTCAAGGCCGCCGACAAGTCACTGGTGTGGTACGACCGGCGGCAGTTCGACACCTACGGGTTGGGTGACCCGGCGGAATGGACGCTACCCGACTGGGTCAACCGGATGGAGGTCCTCGCACAGTCGCCGATCCGCCTGCTCGCGCTGGCCGCCGCCGACGGATGGGTGCTGACCGACTTCTTCGAAAACGCCCTGCTGGCCGAATCACCCAGGATCTACGACGAACTGGCCTCCCGGAGCGGACGAGAGTGGGACAACCCGGCAGTGCGGGCCGCGCTCACCCACCTGGGGGTCCTGTGGGGACACCGGCACGCCTTTCCCGGAGGAGTCGGGGTCGCGTTGACCCGGCAGTTCTCCGACGCCGTCCGCGACGTGTTCCAGCATCGCCACGCCGCAGCCGTGGTCGCCCCCGATTTCGCCGAACCGATCATCCGCAGCGCGGTGCGCGCGTCCGGCCGCGAGGTGCGGGACGTGGTCGGGGTAGCGCCGTTTCCGTCCGTCAACACCGCGTCGGGGCGGCCGAAGATCGTCGGCGGTGACGTGATCGTGGTGACACGCGAAGCGAACCGGCGCGCCGAGGACCTGGTCGAAAAACTGGCCGGTGTACACGCCCCTCTGCCCTGGATCGAGCGCTACGGCGGTTTCCTCACGCCGAACATGCGCACCGACGCGACGTACTCGCCGCTGCTGGCATCCTCGGCGCGTGAGCTGAACGCCCGCAGCGCCTTCGACCTGTCCGACCGGATCGGCGCGGTGGGCGCACGGGAAGGATTGTGGCGGGTGCTGACCGAATTCCTGATCGCGATCGGCGACGGTGCGCAGACGCGGGTGGCCGAGTCCATCGAACGCGCGATCACCGCGCTGGACGGCTTCGAGCGGCGGCCCCGGTGACGCGGCCCACGGACTTCCGAGCGAACGGGCTGAGCATCGAGCTGGCCACCCGCCGCATGCGCGGGCCGCTGGTCGCCGGCGGCCGGCCGCGGCGCTGGCCGGCCAGGCTGGCCGCACTGCCCGCGACCGTGCTCACGGTGGCCCTGCTGGTGCTGCCCGCCGGGTGGAGCGTGGTCATCGCCACCCGCGCGCGCCCGGTCACCGTGCTCGCGTGCGCGATCGTCGCGGTGAGCGCGCTGCTGCCTGCCATAGTGCGCAGAAGGCTGGGTGCGCCGCCGATACGGATCGCGGTGTGGCTGTGGGCGATCGCCGGCACGGTCGGTGGTCTGTGGCTGCTGGGCGGCACGATGACCGCCGACGGCAGAGGCGCGTACCTGCGCACGCTGCTGTGGGTGGCCTTCGGAATCGGGCTGCTGGTGTTGGCGTTGGCGATCGCGTGGTGGGGGCGCGCGGCGCGCTGGCTGTGGCTTCCGCTGATCGTGCCGTTCGGGATCTCGGCGTTCGTGTCCGGTGTGGCGTTCCGGGTGATCTTCGGTTCCGGTGCGCGGTGGCTGGCCATCGAAGACGTCGGCGCCTACCGGTGGTGGCTGGCGGCGATGCTGGGGTCGGCGTTCCTGTGGACCTGGCTGGGTTTCCTCACCGCGCTGTTCCGGGCGGGCATTCACGCGATCGAGACCGACCCGGCGCGCGCCGGGTACCTGTATCGCGACGACGGCAGGCCGCTGGCGCTGCGGCTGTACGAATTGCTGCGGCCGGTACTGCTGGTCGCCGGGCTCGCGGTGGGAGTCGCGGCCGCGCGCGTGTTCGATGTCGTGCTGATCGGGGTCCCCGGGGCCCTGGAGTACCAGGTGGACAGCGCCACCGTGCACTGGTGGCGACTGACCGCCGACGCCGAGCCCGGCGCCGCGGCCGCCTACGCGCTACCGCTGGCGGTGCTCGTGGGCGCGGTCGCGTGGCTGTTGCAGCTGGACGTGCGCAGACATCGCGCCAGTTGGTCGGCGATGCAGGCGATCTCGGTGCCGGGACGGCGGCGCATGGGCCCGTTGCGGCTAGCGGGCATCGTGGTGGTCTCGGTGCTGGCGCTGTTCCCGATCGGCGTGCTCGCCTATACGAGTGTGCGCGGACACGACGGATTCGGGTGGTCGGCGATCGGTCTGGTGTGGGGTGACGACGGGTTGTGGCGCTCGCTGCAGACCACCGCGTGGGTCGCGGGGATCGTGACGGTGGTCGTGGTCACCGCTGCGGTGCCGGTGGCCTACCGGCTGGCCGCCTTGCGCCCCGACGGCACCGCCGCCCGAGTGGCCGTCGTGGCGCTGGTGGTGCTCGCGGTGATGCCGGCGCAGATCTATCTCGGGCCGATCGAAGGTCTCGTCGACACCTACCAACTGTCGGGAACGCGGATACCGCTGATCCTCGTGCACGCAGCCGCGGGCCTGCCGATCGCCATCCTCGTGCTGCGCGGCGCGCTGCTCGCCCCGCCCGGGAGCGCCGCGGCCGACGCCCTGCACGGCCTGGCCGGTCCCGGCACGATCGCGCATCGGGTGCTCGCCTCCTCCGGGCCCGCGCTGGGTGCGGTGGCGGTGCTGGAATTCGTCCAGGTGTGGAACGACTTCTTCATCGGGCTCGTGGTCAGCGGGGCGGGAGCGAGCCCCTGGTCGCTGCTGTTGTGGGGCGAGGCAAGGCAGTTCGGGGAGAACGCCGCCCAACTGGCCGCGGGATCGCTGGTGTCGGCGGTGTTGCCGGTGGCGCTGCTGCTGGCGACCTGGCGGCGCTGGGTGGTGCCGGGACTGACCGGGGGAGTACTGCGATGAGACGGATCGAACAGGCGCGATCGTGCGGCGCGGCGAGCAAGGAGCGCCGTTGAGCGCATCGGGCGAACACCGCGAAACCGCCGGGCAGACCACGACGCCGAGGTCATCGATCTGGCTGGGGTTTCTGGGCACCGCGTCGGTGGTGGCCTACACGGTGCTGTTCGAGTTGGTACGCACCCTGGTGGTGAATTCGTTCGGCGAGAACGCCGTCGTGGAATTCCTCAACGGCCCGTTGCGATGGTTCTCGGCGCTGTTCGTCGCCGCGGCGGCCACGTACGCGCTGCACCGGTTCGCCGTCGGGTATCGCACCAAGCTGCGCACCGCCCGCGCGATGGACTCGATCGCCGGGCTGGTCGAGCCGGGGCCCGCGCTGGCCGATCCGAGCCCACGGGTGGTCACGCCCCCGCCGCGGAGGGTCGCCGCCTTGAACGGGCATCTCATCGCCGCGGTCCTGCGGGACCTGCCGGTGCACGACTACGAGACGGTCGCGCTGCTGGCGGTGCTCAACGCCATTCGCGACACCCCGGGACGGTTGCCGGTGGCGAGAGAACCCTCAGCGCGCACCGCGACAATGCTGGTGGAAGGACTGCGCCGACGCGGCGTCCTCGCCCACGACGGTGCCCAGCGCTTCTGTGTGCGGCAGGTGCCCGAACTGCCGGATCGAGCGACGGTCACGGCGGGGCCGCAATGGGGTGCGGCGCTCACCGCGCTGCTGCACCACTACGCCGACCGCGCTGGCCGCTGGGCGATCGCGCTGGAGACGCGGCGCTTCGCGGTAGGCGCGCGCCGATGGTTCGAGGCCGAGGAACCATACCTGCGCGCCTTGGTGGCCGCGTGCGCGAATCCCGGCGTGGAATTTCCCGCGGCGGCGCTGGCGCACCTGCTCGGCATCGGTAACGCACTGGACGTGTGGTACGCGCGAATCGGTATGGCCGAGAACGAGCGTGGAGTGCCCGACGATCTGTGCTCGCTTCCCGGACTCGACGACCTGAACCGGGATCTGATGTTGCTACGGGCCGGCCGGCTGCCCGAGCGTCCGCGCGGCTACCGGCCGCGGCGATTGTCGACGAGCCTGGCCGCCCGGTGGGAACACCACGCGGCGCTGCGACGGCTCGCCACCGTCCCGCTGGATCTGGACGAAGTCGCCGACCAACTGGAAACCGCCTGGTGGCTGCTGCCGCGTGACGACATCCCCGGCGAGGTGTGCGCGCTGATCAACCTCGCCGTCGTGCACATCCGGCAAGGACGCCTCGACGCCGCGCAGGATCGTCTCGAACTCGCCGAATCCCTCACCCGCACCGGCCTCGATCCCGACGGACGCGCCCAGACCCACGAGACGATGGGCGCCCTGTGGTGGGCTCGCGGCGAACCCCGCCGAGCGCTGCGCTGCTGGCAGCTCGCCCTGAGCGCATACCGGGTACTCGACGACGACCCCGGCATCGGCCGCTGCCTGCAACACCTCGGTTCCGCAGTCGTCATCGCCCCCGATCACGCCACCCTGCTCCTGCCCGCCGACCCGCCCCTCACCCGCGTCGAAGCCCTCCGCCAAGCCACCGGGTGGCTCGCCGAAGCCCGCCGCAGGCATCCGGCCGCTCACCACGCCGAACGCTATGCCGCACAGGCTCGCACCGCACTGCGCTCCGGCCGTGGCTTCCGCAACCTCCTCCCGGCCGGCCATCGCACTCCACTGTCGCGCATCGACCAGTGGCCCGCACCCGTCGACGACCACGCCCCCGCACCGGCGCTGTGAGAGACTACGCAACCATGCCGGAGCTTCGAGTCGCGGTGATCGCCTCCCACAACGGGTCCAATCTGCGTGCGATGCACCGAGCTTCCGGCGTCCCGGACGCACGGTTCCGGATCGTGCTGGTCATCAGCAACAACAGCGACTCCGGTGCGCTGCGCTACGCGCGGGATCACCAGATCCCGGTCCGGCACCTGTCCGGACGCACCCACGACGACCCGGACGAAGCCATCCGCGCCGCACTCGTCGAGCACGCGGTCGATCTGGTGGTGACCGCCGGTTACCTCGAGAAGATCGGGCCGCGGACCAGGAGCGAATTCGCCGACCGGATCATCAATGTCCACCCCGCGTTGTTACCCCGCCACGGCGGCCCCGGCATGTACGGCGAGCACGTGCACCGAGCCGTCCTCGACGCCGGAGACCTCCTCACAGGCGCGTCCGTCCATGTCGTCTCCGGCGAATACGACGCCGGTGAGGTCATCGCGCAGGCCACGGTGCCGGTCCATCCGGGAGACACCGCCGAGACGCTCGGTGCGCGCGTCCTGGAAGCCGAACACACCTTGCTTCCCGATGTGGTGCGGCGAATCGCGACGGACAACGCGTTCCCGGCACGCGCAACCACATGCCCGTGACCGCACGAGCCACTCTCGTTCTGGTTCGTCATGCCGAGCCCTACCGTCCGCGCCCAGGCGGCCCGGCGACTATGAACGTTCTCGGCAGCCACGGCTCTTCGATCTCCCGGGCTCTGGTGGGTTTCGGCGGCCGTGAGGCGACCGGGCATTCAGCCGTGCGATGCCGATGCCCGCGATCTACCGGGTGGATTTCGAGAACGACCGCGTCTGGAACCGGTGGCGGGTAGGTATTCGTTTCGTGCGCTATTCCCCGGGGAGAAGAGGGGGAATTCGAGCCGATATATGTTCGCGCGCTTGCTCACATTCGGTCATGCTGTGCGGGCAGGCGAGAGCATGCTCGATCAGTTCCTTGGCCGCTTGTGCCTGCGCGATGCGCCGCTCGAGCTCGTCGACGTGGTGGCACAGCAGATCCCGGTGTTCCATCGGGTCCGCGGTGGACAGCACCGTTGCCAACTGCCCCAGCGTGAGACCAGCCTCCTTGCCCATCAGGATCAACGCCACGCGTTCGAGGTCCGTCTGCTCGTACAGCCGCTGGCCACCGTTGCGGCGAGCAGGCTCCAGCAGCCCGAGGCTCTCCCAGTACCGCAGCACGTGTGTGCCGAGCCCGAACCGCCGGGCCAGATCGCCGATGGTCAGCATCTCACTTGACTTCATGTGTCCATTAACCGGCACGCTGGCGGCATGAGCAAACCAGTGAATCCGGAAGAGCCCGAGCGCTCCGCGGCGGTGAGGCTGCCGCAACACCGTCCCTACCGACTGATCAGGAATCGCGTATCGAACAACAAGGTGCGAGCCAAAACGGTGCTCACTGCATTCGGTGTCGTGTCACTGCTGGCCACTGCACTCAGCGGTTGCGGAGCCGGCGATGGCGACACACCGCCCCCCGCGGAGAACCAGGTCGAGATTCTCGAACTCGAAGTCGAGAACGATCAGTACGCGGCCCCAGATCTCGATCGCGCGGGAATGAGCATCGGCGATATGGATATTTTCTCCGGAAACGCTATAAAGAACGGGCAGAAGGTCGGACGCGGGGGCGGCACTTGCCAAGCCATACATGTCGACGGAGAAAAGGTCACTTCGCAGTGCTTGCTCACGATGCAGTTCGAGAGCGGCTCGGTCACGTTGCAGGCCGTGTGGGTCAGGGGCGCGAACCCGCTGGACATGGCCATCACCGGCGGCACAGGCTCCTACCTCGATGCCGGGGGCAGTGTTCGCTTCTGGGACATCGGGACACCGAACGAGAGAGTACGCGCCGAAATCATCCGTTGATACGGCCGTCAGAGGCAAGGGTGCCCGCCCTCGTGATTCGTGAACGCTGCCCTCTGCCGCATGCCGGTGCCGCCGACATTCGTGGACATCTGTCCTCGGATGCAACGGCCGAATCGAGTGGTGCTGTCCGGTGAAAGCGCAGGGAGATAAGCGGCCCAGTCGTCTTGGCGAACTGGGTTCACTTGTGTGCCGTCTGCGGGGCAACGCCGAAGAGATCGCTGACCACGAGGGCGTCGAGATCCATGACATCGGCGATCGTCGCCGTTGCAGGATCGCGTTGCCCTCGTGGAAGCCTGTTGGTGCAGGTTACGGATTGTTGTATTGGATGCGATTCCGCCCGATTGCCGCGTGACCGGGCCTGCGACCGTGAACCGCCGGGCACGACCGGCCAATCTCCGAAATCACTGCGACGGAGGCACTTTCGCTTCTCGGGGAGACCTGTCGGGACGCAGGCCGCGCCAGCTGGGGTGGCGCAGGCCCTCGGGGGTGACTTCGCGGTATTCGATGTCGGCGACGAGGACCGGCTCCACCCAGTGAGCGGTAGCGGCGAGGGCTCGCGGCGGGGCGATGTCGAAGGGCGTGTCCGGGCGGGCCAGCTCGTTCAGCCGGGTTTGCAGGGAGCGGCGGGCGTGCATGGTCCATCCGGTGCCGACATTGCCGATGTGCACCAGTTGATCGTGGTCGTCGTATGCGCCCAGCGCGAGCGAACCGAACGTCGTGGAGAAACGGCCCGTGCCGGGCAGCCAGCCCGCGACGACGACCTCGGTCGTTCTACGCAGCGGCGTCTTGATCCACAACGGGGACCGGCGGCCGGGGTAGTAGGCGGAGTCGAGGCGCTTGGCGATGATGCCTTCCAGGCCGTGCTCGCGGGCGACGTCCATCAGGGTGGTGGGATCGATATCCGGGTAATACGGCGGGGTGCGGGCCAGCGGCCGGTCGAGCGCGAGTTCCGCCAAGCGCTCGCGGCGCTCGGTGTAGGGCAGATTCATCAGAAACGAACCGTCGAGGGCGAGCAGATCGAAGGCCAGGTACTGCGCCGGGAAGCCGCGCAGCAACTCCGCACCCGGCGAGATCACATGCATCCGCCGCTGCAGGCGACCGAACGACGGCGCCCCCGTCACCGGATCGGGCGCGACGATCTCACCGTCGAGCAACAGCTCGCCTCCCTCACCCAGATCCGCCAGAACCGCTGTGAGCTCAGGAAACGATCCGCTGAGATCCCGATTGTTGCGACTGTAGAGCCGGCAGTCCCCGTCCCCGTCCCCGCACCGCGCGATGGCGCGAATGCCGTCCCATTTCATCTCGAACGCCCACCGGCCGCGCTCCTGCGGTGGCCGTCCGGAGACGGCCAGCATCGGCGCCGGCGCTGACAGCACACCAACAGCATATCCTCAGCAAACATCCGCGCCGGATCGGCTCGGCAGACCGGTCTCCATCAGGGGCGGTGCATGAACGCCATCAGGCAGCACTCCTTGGTGCTCGCGCTGTCGATGCTCCGTTCGATCACGCTGACCAGCTCCCAACCCTGGGATTCGAGCAGTTCGATGCCATTGAGCAGGTGGACAACCGGCTCGACGATCGCGGACCTGTTGTCTCCCAGGGTGCGGAACTCCACACGCGGAGGCGAGCTCAGGACCAGGTTCCGGCGCGGATAGGACCGCAGGTCCACCGCGCCGTTCAGTACGGCGATCACGTCGAAGACGGGTCCGGGTGCAGGAGTATTCACGTCCTCATCATGCATACTCGACACCTCCGGCCAAAGTATCGAGCACCAGGCGCTTTTCGTCGAGTGCGGATGGCAAAGGGCCGCTCGATCACACGGAATTCACCGAGGGATTCTGTGCGCGCCGCAGTGCCTGCCTGCATGCGGATCGCTAGGTACGAACTGCTCTCGACCTGCGTCGCAGCCCTCATCGCGGCAATGCGCGATGTCGCATCGAATGCGGTCATCCTGAGCCCCGCGATCACAATCCGAGCTTGGTGACCGCGTTGTCTTCCAGCGGGTTGGCGGTCCGAATGTAGCCGTGGACGGTGCGCGGGTTGGACCACCGGCCTTGGCGCATGATCTCGCGGTCGCTGGCGCCGCCGAGCGCGGCCTGGGTGGCGAATCCGGCGCGCAGCGAATGACCGGAGAACAGGGCCGGGTCGAGTCCGGCGCGGGCGGCATAGCGCTTGACCAGCTCGGCGACCGCTCGGCCGGACATGGCGCGATCGCCGATCACGCCGTGCCGGGTGATGGTGGGGAACAGCGGAAGATCCGCGTCGGTGAGGGTGGTGCCGGTGAAGCCGTGGCAACGGTGGATCCCCGGCGCTCCCGCGGAAACGTCGGCCAGCCGAGCGCGCACGCCGGATGTCCCGGCGGCGGCATGAATTTCGCGCAGACGCAGCCAGTCCGCGAGAGCGCAGACCGGACAGGTCGCGGGGCGCCGCCCCCGGGGCAGGGCCACGCGCTGTTCGGCCGAGCCGGTCGGGTCGGTCTTCGTCGCGGGCAGCCGGATCAGCAGGATCGGCTCCCCGGTGGTGTGGTCGAGGCCGACCTCGACGTCGCCGATGCGCAAACCGGCCAATTCGCTGCGGCGCAACGCGCCGGCGAAACCGATGAGCAGAACAAGGGCATCCCGGCGGCGTGCGGGTTCGGTGGGCCAGCCCGCTTCGGGAAGCCCGCCCAGGAGCTGATCGAGAGTGTGCAGCAGGACGGGGCGTTTGCGATTGGGCCGAGTGCGCCGGGTACGGCGGATACCGCGCAGCGTCAGACGAACCACATCCGAACGCGTCGGCGACGGCAGGCCGTTGGCCGCGTGCACCGCCGCGATCGCGGCCGACTTGCGTTCCAACGTCGCCGGACTGAACGCCCACTCGCCGCTGTCACGGCGTGCGTCGGCGGCCGCGGCCAGATAAACGGCGACGTCGAGCGCATCGGCAGGAAGCGCCTGGCGGCCCTCTGCGGTGCACCACGCCGACCAGGCCACCCAGTCGGCCCGGTAGGCACGCAGAGTGTTCGCCGATTGGGACGCTTCGAGATATCGGCGCAGCGAACCGGCTTGGTCGTCATCGAAGCGATCACGCACCAACCGCAATGCCACGGCATCGACCAGGACGCTGCGCACGCCATGCCGCAACTGCGTGCGCACCGACTCCGGGACCGCGACCACGCTGGATCGATCGTCCATGGCTGGCTCCCGCGTTCCGGTCGGCGACTGACTGTCCGCGCCAGCACATTCGGCGCGAGAATCCAGCCTACGGCACTCCGAGAGCACCCTCACGATCGAAAGCTCGCCGCGCTCCGGCTCCGCTGCCCAGGCACTGCGCCGGACCCGCAGCAGCAATCAGCAAGCGTCACAGTGACAGCAGGCCGGGGAGGTCCAGGGTGTCGAACCGGTGCGTGGCCCAGATCAGCCTCGAGCGTTCCTCGGGATAGGGCTGGGTGATCGACTCGGCGGTGTAGACACGGGTGAGCCGGGTGTCCGAATCGTAGCGAGCCCAGCCGGGGTCGCCTGTGGTCGCGAAATTCACCCAGTCGCTGCGCATCTGCTGGGAGACGCGCACCACCTCATCCGCGGCGTTCGGATGAGCGGAGGGATGGCCGCGCACATCGTCCACGCTGAGCGTGGCGAAGACGAGCATGAAGTCGAGGCTGTGTGAGGCGCCTTGCTTCGAGTTGAAGCTCCAGCACAGTTCGTAGGTCCAGACCGGCCCGCCCCCGGCATGGTGGGCGTGTGCGAGATGCAAGCTGGGCATCCGAAACAGCCAGTCGGAGTTGACCAGTTCGTACAACTGCCCGTGCGTGGCATCGGGGTACGCGGCACGGTAAAGGCCAAGGCTGTCGGAGGCGGGCGCGAGACGGTCGAGTACGGCGGTCACCTGATCCTCGGTCACCTCGCTGCCGAGCAAGCCGTTGAACAGCCGGTATTCGTCCCGGGTGTGCCCAACGAGCAGATCGATGCCCTCTGCGGTGCCTGCGGCGAGCGCGCGCCATGGCGCGCCTGGGAGCACGGCACCGTCGACGACGGGTGAGAACGGTGTCGGGGTCAGCGCCATCGGTCCCCACGTTTCGACGAATCCGGGCATCTTCTGGATGACCGCGTCCGTCGCGTTGATCAGCGCGCGCGGCGAGACACCGGCCAGCTCACCCACGGTGGCTTGCACACCGAGTTCCGCGGCGATCGTCGCCGAGATCGCGGCGGCGAGCCGCGGGGTGAAGTACGTTCCCGGGACGCTCTGGGCTATCGCTCGATGAAACAGCCCGGCGGCCATCGGCATCGTGAGCAGCGCCGCAAGACAGCCCGCCCCGGCGGACTGCCCGAACACGGTCACCTTGCCCGGATCGCCGCCGAACGCGGCCACATTGTTCTGCACCCAACGCAACGCGGCGACCTGGTCGAGAATGCCGCGGTTGTCCGGGGCTCCGGCGATATGAGCGAAACCTTCCGCGCCGACGCGATAGTTCATGCTGACCACCACCACACCGGACCCGGCGAGAGTCGCACCATCGTGATGCGGGTTACCGGAACGGCCACCCAGATACGCACCGCCGTGGATCCACACCATCACCGGCAGCCCGGCGGCGCCGAGGTCAGGTGACCAGACGTTGAGGGTCAAGCAGTCGCCGGAACCGTCATCGGTGTCCCCGGACATCGACGGCACCGCGCTGCCCGCCTGGGGAACCGGTGGACCGAACGCCGACGCGTCGCGCACGCCATCCCACGGCTGTGCCGGGACCGGCGCCGCGAACCGTCGGATACCGAACGGTGGCTGGGCGTAGGGGATACCCCGGAAGACCGCGACGGCGCCCTCCCACCTGCCACGCACAACTCCGGCAGCAGTGCGTATCTCGGGTTCGATGTTCACGCGGTGCTCGCTTTCCTTCGGTAGGTCATCGGCTGCGGGGGAGCGAAGGTGGTGATGGTCGACGCACGCACGGTCCGAATATTCACAGCCTGCAACGACATTCAACCCTGCAAGTCGTTTCGTCACCTCCGGTTTTCGCGCGCAGACATCCGAGAACTCGTCACGGCCAGGGCAGATCACTCGAGTCTCCGACAGATCACTGCTCGAACGGAGGTGTCCTGATGTCTGCTGATCGCCCTCGGAGAGGGTGCTCGACGGGTCTCACCGGCTGGCGGCCAGTTGGAATTCGAGAAGCCGGCGTTGGTCGGTCAGAGCGGTCACAGTGCCGAGGACCAGTCCATGTGAAGCGGCTAGCGTGGTGAACTCGTCGATCCGGCGCTGGCGGCCGCCGTAGTGCACCAGCATGATCAAATCCATCTCGCTGTCGGCGTCGAGCTCTCCGACTGCTTCGATCACCAGGATGCGCCCGTCCGGGTAGGCGGCCTCGACGCACCGGTCCAGGATGTGATGGACGTGCTCGTCGTCCCAGTTGTGGAGGATGTCGAACAGCAAATAGGCATCCGCCCCTGCCAGGAGCGGGTCGAAGAAGCTGCCTGCGGTCACCACGGTGCGATCCTCGAGGTCGTGAGCTCTGAACGCATGCCCGGCGTGGGCCGCAGTTGGTGCGAGATCGATGAGATGGCCGTGTATCCCAGGATGAGCGGCCAGGATCGCGGTGAGCAGGGTGCCGTGGCCACTGCCCACATCGACGATGGTGGAGAACCGTGACCAATCGAAACCAGCGACGACCTGCGGAATCTGCTCTCGCAACCGCACGGTCATCTGCCGGTCGAACGACTCACGGAGGTGAGGGTGGCCGGTGAGGTCGGCCCAGAAGTCCTGCCCGTAACGACGTGGGTAGTCCGCTTTGCCGGTGGCGATGCTGTGAGCGAGTTCGACGAACGCCAATTCGGCGCGGCCGGCAGCGGAATCCAGGTGCAGGAGGATGTTGGTGAAGCCATCGCCCGCATCGGCGCATAGGTTCGCCCCGAACTCGGTAGTCCGGTAGTCGGTCGATATTCGCTCGACTACCCCGAGGGTGGTGAGGTGGCGCAGCAACAGATCGAGCGCGACAGGTGAAACGTCGAGTTCGGCCGCGAGCTGATCGGCGGCGGCGCCGTCCCCGCGGAGCCGGTCCGGCAGGCCCAGGGTCACTGCGACCCGCAGAGCCATCGGCGTCGCCAGACCAGCCATGCGAGGAAGTGTGTCGGTGTCGTTGTGTCTCACGAAGATTCACTGTGGCAGGTATGTCAATCGCAAATCGGTCCTGCTCCGCAACTGGTGGTGCTGATGGGGCTTGGCCCTGGTGTCCGCTGGTCCGGCTGCAGTCGGTGCCAGCGGCTTCTGTCCGCGACATACATGAGAGCACCACCAGATCGCCCGAGAAGCGACTGCAACGTCGAGGGTACCCAGTTTTTCGTGACTTCCGTTGGGATTTAGTTTCGTCACACTTGACGCTACTAAACGAATTGGTTCGACTGAGAGTGGATTCGGACTACCCGCCCTGACCTCCGATAAGGTTCACTTATCGGCGGTCAGACCAGGAGCGGTCGTTCGTCGGCCATCGAGGCCGTGGAAGATTTCGTTTCGTATAGATACGTCATATTTTACGAAACAAACGCTACGATTTCGTCGTGTCGAACGTATGCAACTATCCGGGATGTTCACGACCCATCACGCGAGTAGCAGGGCCCGGTCGCCCGTCGGAGTACTGTGACCGCCCCGATCACACGAGATGGCGGGCATGGCGCGAACGACAACGGCAACAACAGGAGTCGGAAGCGGCGACCGCTGCCGTCACTGTGACGCAACCGGGGCCGGTGACCGCCGCGCGGTTGCGGGCCGATGAGCTGCTCACCCAATTCCGGGGACTCGCCGAGCAGCTCAACTCCACGCTGAACGCCGCCGTCGCGGAGCTGGCCACGCTGGCCGACCCGGCGACCGCCGAAGCTCAAGTGCAGGCGGTGCAGGTGGACGCGGCACGGCGGATCGCCGAGGCCGAGGGTGCGGCCGTCGCGGCCGAGCAGGCGCGGCGGGAGGCACAGGAGGCCAGACAACTCGCCGAATCCGCCGCCGACGATGCCGCCGGCGCCGCCGAACAGGCCGAAGCGCTGATCGCCACGGCGAATTCGGCCCGCGACGACGCGCTGCGCGAGCTCGAACGCGTCACCAAGCAGGCCGCCGACGACGTGTTCGCCGCCCGCAGCGACGCCGAAGCAGAGATTCGCGCCGTGCGCCGCGAGTCCGCCGAGCAGATCGAACGCATCGAACAGCAAGCGGCGGACGAAGTGCAGCGCGCGCAGCGCCGCGCCGAGACCGAGATCGCCCAGGCTCAGCGGGAAGCGGCGGCGCGTGTCGCGGCCGCGCACACCGAGCGCGACGTCGCCGCGCAGCGCGCGGCCGACGCCGAGCGCGCCACCGAGCGCGCCGAACAAGCCGCCACCGAACGAGCCGACGCCGCCGAGGAAGCGCGCGCCGAATGGCGCAGAGTCCGCGCCGAACTCGATGCCGTCCGCGTCGAACTCGCCGAGACCCGTCGCACCGCGGCGGCCGAACTCGCCTCCGCCCGCGCCGAAGCCGCCACGGCCGTCGAAAAGGTGCGCGCCGAAGCCGCCCAGCGACACGAAGCGCTCGATGAGGCCCGCGCTCAAACTCTCGCTCGCGCCGAACGCGCCGAAGCGCAACTGGACGAACTCCTCGCCGAAACTCGGCGCAGATCAGCCGATACCGAAGCCCCTCGGCGCGACGAGGCTTGACCTGTCGACGGTGCGCCCGGACCGGACACCCGGCAAATGATCCGATGGAGAGGAGAGTTCGGCCAGGCGATCAAGCCATGACCGTAGCTGCGGTCATATCATGTAGCTATGCCCGAAACCGAGGTAGAAGGGCGTACGGAACCACTGGCCGGGGCAGCCCGGCAGACGGTACTGGTGGCCGGTGCCTGCTCGATGATCATGGGTGTGGTCCTAGCGGTGTGGCCGCACAAGTCGCTGTCGACAGCGGAACTGCTGTCCGGCGGCTACCTGTTGCTCAACGGCGTTGTCCAGCTGGTCGTGGCGGTCGGCGCGCGCCTGGTCACCCCACTGCGGGTGCTTGTGCTGATCAGCGGCGGATTGTCGGCCCTGCTGGCGATGCTGTGCTTCGCGGGTGGTTCGACGTTGCTGCTGTCGTTCTGGATCGGGCTGGCGTGGACGATTCGCGGGATCTGTCATGCCACCGTGGCGGTTTGGGCCGACGATCTGCCCGGCCGCGCGCGACAAGAGCTGTTCGGCCTGCTCACGCTCGCACTCGGCGTGCTGGTCGGGGTTCTGCCGTTCGACTCGCTGGACGCGCTCGGCTGGGCGACCGGGGCGTGCCTGCTCGCGATCGGGGCGATGGAGGCCCTCTTCGCCGCCGGCCCCCAGGCGCAGCGCGGTGACGGTGCCGGGGCTGACGCCGACCGTGCGCCTGGATGGCTGACCGCGACTGCGCATTCGGTGGCGAGCCGCGTGCTCTCCAGGTTGACTGGGCGACATGGCATCCCAGCATTCCGAGCTACGATCGCCCGCAGAGCTGATCGTGGTCACCCGAGGCGCCGACGCCGCGATCACGCCGACAGCCTTGAGCGACAGTCGCAGCGTCCAAGCACGCTTGAACGAATTACTCCCCGACGACGGTGAACTGGTGCGGATCTTCGGGCCCGCGAATCGATTGGAGCGCAGGCTCACCGGAACCCCGCACCTGGGGACCGGCGCGGAATATCTCCATTACTACTTCGTCCGCGGCGTCACCGACGACCTCGACGAGCTGGCCGCGCGGTTGCGGGCCGTCGACGACGTGGCGGCGGCATACGTGAAGCCACCCGCCGAACCGCCCATCGCACCGGAAGGTGCGGTGGTGAGAACCGGCCGCTCGGCTGCCGAGGCGCCGCCGGTGACCCCCGACTTCGCCACGCGGCAGGGGTATCTCGACGCCGCCCCCCAAGGCATCGACGCCCGGTGGGCCTGGACGGTGCGGGGTGGCCGCGGGACCGACGTGCGGGTGGTGGACATCGAGGGCGCGTGGCGATTCACCCACGAGGACCTGCAGGTCAATCAAGGCGGTGTGATCGGTGGCAGTCCCTCACCGGATCGTGGCTGGCGCGACCACGGCACCGCCGTCGCCGGGGTGATCAGCGCCGACGTGAACGCCTATGGGATCACCGGCATCGTGCCCGAGGCCTACATCCGCGCGGTGTCGATCTTCGGATCGGGCTCGGCGTCCGCGATCCGCTCGGCCGCGGACGCGCTGAATCCCGGTGATGTGATCCTGCTCGAACTGCACCGTCCCGGACCGCGTTTCGCCTTCGCCAACCGGCCGGATCAGCGCGGTTACATCGCGATCGAATGGTGGCCCGACGACTTGGCGGCGATCCGGTATGCCGTCGGCAAAGGCATCATCGTGGTGGAGGCGGCCGGGAACGGCGGCGAGGACCTCGACGACGCCGTCTACGACACCCCTCCCACGGAGTTCCCGAGCACGTGGCGCAATCCGTTGCGCGGCGGGGAGGTCGACTCCGGGGCGATCATCGTCGGAGCGGGCGCACCCCCACCTGGATTCCACGGCCGCGATCACGGCCCGGCTCGCTCCCGATTGGAATTCTCCAACTACGGAGAGCGAGTCGATGTTCAGGGGTGGGGTCTGGAAGTCGCCACCACCGGGTACGGCGATCTCCAGGGCGGCCCCGACGAGGACATCTGGTACACCGACGTGTTCAGCGGAACCTCGAGCGCGTCCCCGATCGTCGTCGGCGCGGTCACGAGTTACCAAGCGATGAGCGCGGCCGCGGCCGGGCGCAAAACGCCCGCCGAGGTGCGTGCCAGGCTACGCGAAACCGGTTCGCCGCAAACGGACGCGCCGGGACGGCCCGCGACACAGCGCATCGGCAACCTACCGGATCTGAAGTCGATGATCCTGCCGCGGTAGGCGCAGGAACCACGCAGCCGAGGGGCTGGCCTACATCGCGCTGCGCCGATTCCGCTGGGTGGAATTGTCTAGAGGCATAGTTTCACCAGACGAAAACGCCATGCCAGGGAGCCGACAAGTGGCGACGTCGGGTCACCGGGCCGCTATCACGGCGTAGTCAGCTCACCCGCGCCGCCAGCAGCCGTTCGAGCAGCACTTGGACGAACTCGGCGGGAGCGTCGGTGAAACCGCTGTGCCCACCCGGGAACTCGGTCAGGGGGATGCCGAGTTGCGCGGCGAGGGTCTCGGCCGGGCGGTAGGGGAGTTTGCCCTTGCTCGCGCGGCCTGCGCCCAGCACGAGGCGATCGCTCACCGGCGCGAGGGCCGCCACGTCGGGGAGATAGGAGGTGATCGTGCGTAGTTCGTGCGCCATGTTGCGCGGCGCGTTGGCGTGCAGACGTTCGACCATCGCGGCAGCACGCGGCGACAGTCGGCTGGGATCGGGCATTTCAACCCCTCCGCCGATCCCTTCGAGGAAACGCGCTCCCGCGGCGGCGAGACCGTCGGTGACGAACAGTTCGTATACCTCGTCGACGAACGCTTTGTGCTCGGCGGCGTCGGGCAGCACGCCGAAGGACGGCGGTTCGTGCGCGATCACCAGCCGCAGCCGCTGCGGATGCCGGGCGAGCAGGTCCAGCGCCACCACTGCACCCCCGCTGCCGCCGAACACGTAGACGTCCTCGCCGGCAGGCGCGAGATGTCGCAGGAGCAGGCGGGCGTCCTCGCTTTGCGCCTCTACGGCGATGTCGGCGGGTGGGCCGGGATGGAGCACGCTGCGGGAGTAGCCGCGTGGGTCGAGGGTGACCACGGTGAAGTGCCGTGCGAGAGGATCGAGGATGGGATCGAAGACCGCCGCGTCGCCTCCGCTGCCGGGCAGCAACAGCAGCACCGGCCCGGCACCGCTCACCTCGTAATACAGCGTGGCCCCGGGAACTTCCAGCGTGCCGGATCTCATTGTTGCTCCTTGCTGTCGGTGGGCCACTGCTCGAGGGTGACGTGCAGGGCCTCGATGATGCGTTCCCACGATTCGGCGGTGGACCGGGTGTGCCCGAAACCGCCGGTTTCCTCCAGGACGCTGTATCCGTGGAAGGTGCTGCGCAGCAATCGGACGGCGTCGGTCCGGTCGGGTTCGGCCAGACCGTAGGCGCGCAGCATGCCGTAGGTCAGTTCGATGGCGCGCGGCACGCCGGTCGCGGTGCGCGCCACATCGGGATCGGAGGGAAGCTGGGTCGCGGCGTAGCGACCGGGGTAGCGAAGCGCGTAGTCACGCCAGGCGTGGGCGTAGGCGGCGAGCGCGTCGCGTCCGGCCCGACCGGCGATCGCGGCGGCGATGAGGTCGGTCTTCTCTGTCGTCGCCAGGACGGCCACGCGCGCACGAAGGTCTCGCAGATTCTTGACGTGCGAGTACAAACTCGCGTCTTGGACGCCGAACTTCCTGGCCAGCGCCGACATGGTGACGTTGTCCAGACCGATTTCGTCGGCGAGATCGGCTGCGGCCAGCGTGATCCGCTCGGCAGTCAGTCCCGCTCGTGCCATCATTCGCATCCTCCGAGAACCTACTAATCCTAGACATTAGCCTAGTCGCCTTAGGTTTCCAATCACGCCAGTTCGGCGATGGCCGCGCCGACGGAGGGTCTCATCGCGACCTCAGCCAATGAATGGTCGACGGTGTCGAGCTGCAGGACGTTCCGGGACAGCTGCTACGTCGCCCGAGGCGGTCGTCCGAGTAGGAGGACCTCGCGGTGCTCGGCGCCGGGGTCGAGGAACCTCAGCAGAGCCTGCGCCTCCATGGTGACGGCGGCCACGTCGTCGGGGGACAACGGCCGGTCGTAGAGGCGGACGGTGAGTATTGCGGATCCGTTGTCGCGGTGGATCATCCAGTCGGCTGCGGTGAATCCGTCGACCAGTAGGATCTGCGGGGCGGGACGTTGAGTGCGGAAGCCCTGTCTACCGTGCCCGTCGGTGATCACTCGGGTGCGGTCCGCGTGCGACAGCAAGAGGTTGTCGAAGTCGTAGAGAAATCTCGGTGGTGCCGGGGTGTCGGCGTCTGGGCGCGGCGCGTCGGGTAGGTCGAACAGCTCCTGGCCGTGGGGGTCGTGAAAGGTCATCAAGTCCGTCCGTATGCGGTCGACGACTTCGCGCAGTCTCGTGAGTCCGGACCACATCTGCATGTCTTTCACGCTGGCGGGGCCGAAAGCGGCCAGGTACCGCAGAATCATTTGCTCGAGCGACGCGGCGGTAACGTGCTCTGCTGGGCCGAGCCACGCCTCGGCAGTGGTGTGTGCGATCGGCCCGCTGCGACCCCAGACGGCCCGTGGTGGCACTTGCACCAAGGGCACCTGGTTGCGGATGGCGTAGACCAGCGAGGTGGGCGCGCGGCCTGGCCAGCGCTGGCCGAGTTGGGCGCCGAGTTGCTTGTTGGTCAACGGTTTCGGGGTGAGTAGCTCGACACCGTCGGCGATCAGCTGCTCCATGTCGATGCACTCGATGGATTTGCCGTGGGTGTGGTTGCGGTAGAGGTCACGATCCAAAACGGGCTGGATCAGCGGGCGCAGTGCGCGGGCGTCGTCGGGGGTGACCAGATGAATCGTCGAGCGCATCAGAGCGATTCGGATCAAGCTGCGAGTGGTGAGCGGCTCGGCGGCCTGTTCGGGGACGAAACCAGCGAGCCGGGACCACAATCCGACATACCAGCTGTGTGGGGTCTGGGCTTGCAGCCCGACGAGGTGCCGCACTGCATCGACGACCGGCAGCTCGGAGCGGCGCAACAGCAACTGCCGCTCGAGAGTGGCGCGGTTGAGCGCCCGACGGCTGAGTATCTGCGTCATCTATAGACCCTTTCGACACAAACAGGGCGTTGGTGGCACACCAGGCGCGCCACCAACCTGGGGAGGATTATTCCGAGCTGAATCACTTCAGTGCGCTGAAGAACTTTCTGATGTCGGCGATCAGGAGCTCGGGTGCGTCCTGAGTGGCCCAGTGGCTGCCGCGGTCGAACTCGTTCCAGGACACGATGTTGCTGTGGTCGCGTTCGGCGAAGCGGCGCAGAGCGGTGAAGTCGTAGGCGAAACTGGCCAGGCCGGTGGGCACGCTCGTCGGTTGAGTCGGGCGCGGGACATGGTGGTCCTCGTAGTAGAAGCGGGCGGCGGAAGCGGCCGTGTTGGTCAGCCAGTACAGCGTTGCGTTGGTCAAGACATGGTCGTCGTCGGTCGAGGCGAGCAACTGCGCTGTCCAGGCGAGCTGTCCGGTGGGTGAGTCGGCCAGCGCGTGCGCGAGGCTCTGTGGCGCGCTCTCCTGCAGCCGGGCGTATCCGGACATGTTGTCGTCGAAGTACTTCAGATACCGCACGTAGCCCTGCTCCTCCTCGGTCAGGTCGGCCAGCTCTGCCGGGTCGCCGGACGGGAATGAGAACAGTTGGGTTACGTGCACCCCGATCATGTGGTCCGGGTCGATTCGGCCCAGTTCGGGTGACACGTGCGAGCCGATGTCGTTGCCGTGTGCGCCGTAGCGGTCGTAGCCCAGTCGCCGCATCAGCTCCGCCCAAGCCGCGGCGGTGCGGTAGCGGTTCCAACCCTGCTCTCTGGTGGGCCCGGAGAAGCCGAAACCGGGCAGGGAGGGAATCACCAGGTGAAACGCCTCGGCCGGGTCTGCGCCGTGCGCACGGGGATCGGAGAGAGGCTCGATCAGGTCGAGAAACTCGAACACCGAATTCGGCCACCCATGCGTAAGGATGAGCGGGGTGGCATCAGCTTCGGGCGAACGTACGTGCAGGAAATGGATGGGCTGTCCGTCGATTTCGGTGGTGAACTGCGGATAGCGGTTGAGCTCGGCTTCCCATGTGCGCCAGTCGTATCCATCCCGCCAGTAGCCGGTCAGCCGCTGCACATAGCCGAGCGGAACTCCGTACTCCCAACCAGGCGGGACCGGCCCGGTCTGGGTCTTCCCCTCCGTCTCCAGAGGCAGTTCGTCGGCCCAGCGAGCACGCGCCAGCCGGTCCTGCAGATCGTCGAGGACTGCCTGCGGGATATCGTTACGGAAGGGCGTGATCGCGGTGCTCTCGAATGTCATGATCAGAACGATATGCGGCCTTTAGGAAGACTCCGTTCCTAAAGAAATGGCAGACTGAGAAAATGTTGGAAACCTCGGCGCGACTGCTCCGGCTGCTGTCGCTGTTGCAGATCCCACGCGACTGGAACGGTGCGGATCTGGCCGAACGGCTCGAGGTCAGCACCAGGACGGTGCGCAACGACATCGAACGGCTGCGCCACCTCGGCTACCCGGTGCACGCGGCCAGGGGGTCGGCGGGCGGCTACCGGCTCGGCGCCGGCGCCAGCCTGCCACCACTGCTGCTCGACGACGAGGAGGCCGTCGCGGTCACCATCGGCCTGCGCACCGCGGCCGGTGGCGTCGCCGGAGTCGAGGAGGCCGCACTGCGGGCGCTCGCCAAGCTCGAGCAGGTGCTGCCGAATCGGTTGCGGCGCAGGGTCTCTTCATTGCAGACATTTGCCGTCGTCGTACCGGGAGACGGCACAGGTCCGACGGTCGACGCCGAGATTCTGACCGCTCTCGCGGCCGCATGCCGCGATCACGAACGGCTCCGATTCGACTACCGCGACCACAATCGCGGCGCCAGCCGACGGGTGGTCGAGCCCTATCGACTGATCAACTGGGGCCGACGCTGGTATCTGGTCGCATTCGACATCGATCGGGGCGACTGGCGCACCTTCCGGGTGGATCGCATCACGCCGAAAACCCCGACCGGCCCGCGGTTCACACCCCGTGAACTGCCGCACGATGTCACCGATCGGGTGACGCGGGGCGTGTCCGCGGCGGCTTGGCGATTCCAGGCATCGGTGACGGTGCACGCCGCCGCCGAATTCCTCAGCGCCCGCGTTCCCCCAGCCGCAGGCACGGTCGAGCCGATCGACGACACCACCTGTCTGCTCCACACTGGTGCCGACACCCCGGAAGCGCTGGCGCTCAACATCGGGCAGTTGGGCATGCACGGCATCGATTTCACTGTCGGCGGACCGCCGGAGTTGGTGGAGTTGTTGCGTACCTTGGGCAACCGCTACCTGCGTGCGGTCACCGCGGCGACGCGAGACCCAACGGTCGAGGGCGCTCATTCGCCACGGGTACCAACCGTGTGAATCATCCCATGCAGAAGGCGGGTCGGTACCAAATCATCGGCACACCGCGGGAGGCGGAAACGCGAGTCCTGACCTCCAAAAACTTGCGCCACCGTGAACGATCCTGACCGCGAACCCGATCCGGCTCACAAAGTGAATCGGCGTCCCTTCGCGGCCCACTCGCCGCGGCCCCGTGGCGTGATGGCCCAGCGGCCGCGGTGCTGGCAATCCATGATCAGACCACGCGACTGCAGGCGTAACAAAGCGCTGCGCACCGACCATGCGGTCAGCCGCGCCTGCTGAGCCAGTTGCTCGACGGTGAGTAATCCGCCTGGCGCAAGCACACCCAGCACCGCGAAATCGGCGGCAGTCCTGGGTCGTCTCATCATGTCGAAACCTCTCCTCGAGTGGAAAAGACAATCGGGGAATCGACAGCGCGCGGGGTCCCGAGTTGCCGAATCGACGGTAGAAGCCACACCCCTCCCACCGCCACGAGTTTGCGCGACTTTGCGAAGTGCGTTGACCGTCACCGTCTCCGGTAGGGACGATTGCACGACATCGTCCGTCAGCTCTCGCAAAGGATCGGCTATGAACCTGCGGCTTCTCGGCTCCGGATCCGACCATGGCGCTTGTCCCGCCGTGTATGCGACCGACACCGGCGTGCTAGTGGTGCAGGGCGATGCCACCGACCGCACGGGGACGGTCCTCGTGCCGCACGAGTTGTTGGACTGGCTGGAGCCGGGCATGTGGCTACGGGTGGAGGCGAGTGGAACCTGTGGTTCCGTGCTGGTGGCCGGTGAACCGGTGACCGACCCCGAACTGCTCGCCCAGCTCACCCTCGACTGTCACGAGACCGCCGTGGTGGTGCGCTGATGTTGCACGTCGTGGGGGCCCGATGTTTCGAGCCGCTCTTCCGGGCGGCTCGATCCCGCGCCTTCCATCTGGAGGTGCGAGACGACTACGTGATGGAGGACGAACAGGAAGCATTGCGGCGCTTCGCCGCCGGAGTAGCGTACGAACGAGACGAACAGCCCGAGTCATGGAAAGCCTGGGATGCTCTGATGGTCGAGTCAGCCACTCGCGGGGTGACCCTCGAGCGACTACGAGTCGTGACGGTCCCGCACACCGGCTACACCCGCTGGCTGTTGTCGGCGACCGACGACAACATCGCCACCGGCGAGGCCGTGCGCTGGCTGCCGCGGCACCTGGTCGACCCCGCCGACCTGCCACACGACGACTACTGGCTGTTCGACACGAACACGGTCGCCTTCAACACCTTCGCTGAGAGCGGGGCGTTCATGGGCCTGTCGATCACCACGGACCCGGCGCTTGTCGCCCGCTGTCTACAGGTGCGGGAGCGGCTGTGGCCCAGAGGCATCGACCATCAGCGATACTGCGAGAGTGAGCACGTGGACGAGTGAACGGTGTGTCGGACGCGCGTGAGGTGCTGGGTGCGCGCCTGCGCGAACTGCGTCGCGCCGCCCACCTCACCGGCCTGGAACTGGCCGCGAGGTGCGGCTGGCATTCGAGCAAGGTCTCCCGGATCGAGGGCGGCAAGCAGACGCCCTCGGAAGCGGACCTCGCCGCGTGGTGCGAGGCCTGCGGCAATATCGCCGTGCTGGACGATCTGGTCGCCAACGCGCGCAATCTGCAGTCGATGTACCTGGAGTGGCAACGCACTGTCGCCTCCGGGCACGCCCGCAGGCAACGGCAGTCGATCGACCTGGAGGCGCAGACCACGCAGATCCGCTGGTACGCGCCCGATACGTTGCCGGGACTGTTGCAAACGGAAGCCTATGCGCGCGCGATCCTGACCGCCTGTATCGCCATAACCGGCGGACGCGACGACTTGGAGGACGCGGTGGCCGCGCGCATGGCCCGCAAACCGGTGCTGTTCCGGGCGAAGCACCGGTTCCACTTCGTGGTCAACCAGGCCGCGCTGTGGCGAACGGTCGGCGACTCCGCGGTCATGGCCGAGCAACTGGCCCACCTGCTCGCGGTGATGGCCAACCCGAGGGTGCGGCTGGGCATCATCCCGATCTGCGCCGACTACCGTGCTCCCGCAACGAATTTCGTCATCTACGACCGTTCGCAGGTGCTGACCGAGACGGTCTCGGCCGAGCTGACCATCACCCGGCCGTCGGAGATCGCCGTGCACGAGAAGACTTTCGCGATCCTCGCAGACCAAGCCGAGTACGGTGATCGCGCCCGGTCGCTGATTGCGAAGGCGTTGGAACGCCGCCGCGGAAGCTAGGTGCGCCGATCGCGGTAACGGCGATGCCGCCGCTGTCGCGCAGCGGCGGCAGCACAGCGGCCGGGAGAGACCTCAGCGGACGAACGTCGCCGCTTTACCGGCCAGGTCGAGCAGCGGCTGGGGGAAGACGCCGAGCGCGAACGTGAACGCCGCGGTGATCGCCACGATCGTCGTCGTCAACGGCGGAGTGACCGCCACCGGAGCGTCGGCGGGCGGGTCGGTGAAGAACATCAGCACGATGACCCGCAGGTAGAAGAACGCCGCGATGGCACTGCAGATCACGCCGACGATGACCAGCGGCGCCGCGCCGCCTGCGGCCGCGGCCTCGAAGACGACGAACTTGCTGACGAAGCCGCTGGTGAGCGGCAACCCCGCGAAGGAAAGCAGGAACAGCGCGAAAACCGCGGCCAATCCCGGGGATCGGCGGCCGAGACCGGCCCACCGCGGCAGACCGGTGGCTTCCTCGCCATCCGGTTCCCGGACCAGACTGACCACGGCGAAGGCGCCGAGGGTGCCGATGCCGTAGGCCGCCAGGTAGAACAACACCGCCGCGACGCCGCGATCGTCCGCGGCGACCGGACCGGTGAGCAGGAAACCGGCATGGGCCACCGAGGAATACGCGAGCATCCGTTTGACGTCGGTCTGCGTGATCGCCATGACCGCGCCGACGGCCATGGTGGCGATCGCGACGGCCGCGAGGATCGGCCGCCAGTCGTCGCGCAGGCCGGGCACCGCGACCTGCAGCACCCGCACCAGCGCCCCGACGGCGGCGATCTTCGTGGCCGCCGCCATGAAACCGGTGATCGCGGTGGGAGCACCCTGATACACGTCGGGCACCCAGGACTGGAACGGCACCGCGCCGATCTTGAACAGCAGCCCGACCGCGAGCATCGCGACCCCGAGCACCGCCAGGGTCGCGTTGTCCGGATGCTGTGCGATCGCGTCCGCGATGCCGCCGAGCCGCACCGTGCCCGCCTGGCCGTACAGCAGCGCGACGCCGTAGAGGAAGAACGCCGAGGAGAACGCGCCGAGCAAGAAGTACTTCAGCGCGGCCTCTTGAGACAGCAGCCGCTTGCGCCGGGCCAGCCCGCACAGCAGATACAGCGGCAGCGACAGCACTTCGAGGGCGACGAACATGGTCAGCAGGTCGTTGGACGCCGGGAACAGCAACAGTCCGCCGACGGCGAGTAGCGTCAGGGGGAACACCTCGGTGGTCGCGATACCCGCCCGCAGCGCCGCGGCCTCGGCCGCACTGCCGGGCACCGCCGAGGCCTGCGGTGTGAACGCGTCCACACCGCGTTCGACGGTGGCGGCGGCCCGGCTCCAGGTGCCCGGCCCGGACCGCCCCGCTCGACGCGGCTCGGCGCCGCGCTCGGCGAGGAAGCCGACGGCGAGAATCGATACGACCAGAATCGTGCCTTGCAGGAACAGCGTGACGCCGTCGATTGCCACGGCTCCGGCGATGGCGGTGGATTCGGTGCCTGCCAGCGCCACCACGGCGACCAGCGCAGCGGCCAACCCGACCACGCTCAGCACCAGGTGGGTGGCGTAGCGGTAGCGCCGCGCGACGAACGCTTCGGCGAGTACGCCGAGCACGGCGGCGCCGAACACGATCAGCATGGGGGACAGGGCGCCGTATTCGATGCTCGGCGCGGCGACGCTCGCGGCGAGTGTCGTGGCGGAGGCGAGGTCGTTCATTTGTGGGCACCTCCGGAATGGTGGGCCGAGCCCGCTTCGGGCAGTGGGGGCGTCGACGGTGCGGGATCGCTGCGGCCGATGGTGGTGAGGGTCTGGTTCACCGCGGGATTGATGAAGTCGGTGAGAACCTTCGGGTAGATGCCGAGGAACAGCAGCGCGGCGATCAGCGGGATCACGACGGCGAGTTCGCGGGGCACGAGGTCGTAGATCCGCTCGTTGCCTTGCTTCACCGGCCCGGTCATCATCCGCTGGTAGAGCCACAACACGTAGAGGGCGGCGAGCACGAGTGCGCCGGTGGCGACCACCGCGGCGAACTGGTAGCGGGCAAAGGTCCCGACCAGCACAAGGAATTCGCTGACGAACGGGGCGAGCCCGGGCAGGGACAACGTCGCCAGACCGGCGATGAAGAACGTGCCCGCCAGCACCGGGGCCACCTTCTGCACGCCGCCGTACTCGGCGATCAGCCGAGTTCCCCGCCGCGACACCAGGAATCCGGCCACCAGGAACAGTGCGGCGGTCGAGATGCCGTGGTTGACCATGTACAACGTCGCGCCGGTCTGGCCCTGGCTGGTCATGGCGAAGACACCGAGGACGATGAAGCCGAAGTGGGAGATCGAGGTGTAGGCGATCAGGCGCATCACGTCGGTCTGCCCGATGGCCAGCAGGGCACCGTACACGATGCCGATCACCGCGAGCGTGATCACCAGCGGCGCATACGTGTCCGACGCGCCGGGAAACAGCGGCAGGCAGTAGCGCAGCATGCCGAAGGTCCCCACCTTGTCGACCACCGCCATCATCAGCACCGCGCTCGACGGTGTGGCCGCGACGGCGGCGTCGGGCAGCCAGGTGTGCAGGGGCCACAGCGGCGCTTTGACCGCGAAGGCAAACATGAATCCGAGGAACAGGGCATTGAGCACCGCGGGTCCGGCGCCGAGTTGCCCGGCGTTGGCGGCGGCGACCACGGTGCGCAGATCGAACGTGCCCGAGGATCCCTCGCCGAGGCCTTCGCGGGCGGTCAGCACGTACAACCCGATGACCGCGGCCAGCATGATCAGCCCGCCGAAAAGGTTGTACAGCAGGAACTTCACCGCCGCGCGTGAGCGCTGCCTGCGCAGTAGCGCGTCCCCGGTGCGCGGCCCGAATCCGCCGATGAGGAAGTACATCGGGATGAGCATCGCCTCGAAGAACACGTAGAACAGCAGGATGTCCAGGGCGAGGAAGGAGACCAGCACCATCGCCTCGACGAGCAGGATGAGCGCGACGTAGGTGTGCGCCACCCGCTTGCCGCCGCCGACTTCGCGTTCGTCGTGCCAGCCCGCCAGGATCAGCAGGGGAACCAGTGCGGTGGTCAGCAGCACCAGCACCAGCGCGATCCCGTCCAGCCCGAGGGTGTAGCCGGCGCCGAATGCCGGGATCCACCGGCGGGATTCGACGAACTGGTACTGCGCGCCGCCGGGATCGAAGCGCACCGCGAGTCCGATGCCGATGACCAGCACAAGCACCGAGAAGCTCAGTGCCACAGCGCGGGCGAGGGTGCGTCGCGCGGCGGGCAGCACGAGCACGATCGCCGCACCGACGACCGGAGCCAGCCACAGCGTCGTCAACCAGGGGAACTCGTTCACCACAACCTCACCGCCAGCAGGGCGGCGGCCACCAGGGCCGCGCCGGTGAACATGGACAGGGCATAGGAGCGCACGAAGCCGGACTGCACTCGCCGTGCCCGTGCCGACAACCCGCCGATCAGCGCCGCCGTGCCGTTGACGACGCCGTCGATGCCGCGGTTGTCGAGGAAGACCAGCGCCCGGGTCAGGTGCTGCCCCGGCCGCATGAACGCGGCCTCGTTGACCGTGTCGCCGTACAGATCCCGCCGCGCGGCGACCGTCAACGCGGACACCGCTCCGGGTGCGGTCTCGGGGACCTCGCGCTGCGCGTACTGCGAGTAGGCGACCGCGACACCGATGGCGACCACCCCGAGCGCCAATACCGTGACCAGCGCCGCGGGTACGGTTTCGGTGCCGTGGTGGGCGCCGACGACCGGTTCGAGCCAGTTCTGCAGGGATGAGCCGAACGCGAACACCGCGCCTGCGCCGACCGAGCCGAGCGCGAGCAGGATCATCGGGCCGGTCATCACCACGGGAGCCTCGTGCGGGTGGGTGTCGGGTTTCCAGCGGCGCTCGCCGAAGAACGTCATCAGCATGACCCGCGTCATGTAGAACGCGGTCAGACCCGCGCCGAACAGCGCCACCAGCCCCAGTGCGATCCCGCCGAGGCCGCCTTGGTTGAACGCCGCCTCGATGATCCGGTCCTTGGAGAAGAACCCGGCGAACGGCGGCACACCGATGATGGCGAGATAGCCGAGACCGAAGGTGACGTAGGTGATCGGCAGCAGCGTGCGCAGTCCGCCGTAGCGGCGCATGTCGGTTTCGTCGTTCATCGCGTGCATCACCGAGCCCGCGCCGAGGAAGAGCCCGGCTTTGAAGAACCCGTGGGTGAGCAGATGCATGATGGCGAAGGCGTATCCGGCGGGACCGAGGCCCGCGGCGAGCACCATGTAACCGATCTGACTCATCGTGGAGGCGGCGAGGGCCTTCTTGATGTCGTCCTTGGCGCAGCCGATGATCGCGCCGAACAGCAGGGTGACCGCGCCGACCAGCACCACCCCGAGCCGTGCGTTCGGCGCGAGGTCGAAGATCGCGTTGGAGCGCGCGATGAGGTACACGCCTGCGGTGACCATGGTGGCCGCGTGGATGAGCGCCGACACGGGGGTGGGGCCCTCCATGGCGTCACCGAGCCAGGATTGCAGCGGCACCTGGGCGGACTTGCCGCAGGCGGCCAGCAGCAGCAACAGCCCGATCGCGGTGAGTGCGCCCTCGCTCGCGGCGGGCGCGGCGCCGAACACGACATCGAAGTCGACCGACCCGAACGTCGCGAACATGACCATCATCGCGATCGCCAGGCCCATGTCGCCGACTCGGTTGACCACGAACGCCTTCTTGGCCGCCGTTGCGGCGGAGGGTTTTTCGTGCCAGAAACCGATCAGCAGGTAGGAGGCCAGGCCCACCCCCTCCCAGCCGAGGTAGAGCACGAGATAGTTGTTCGCCAGCACCAGCAGCAGCATGGCCGCGAGGAACAGGTTGAGGTAGGCGAAGAACCGCCGCCGCGCCGGGTCGTGGCTCATGTAGCCGATCGAGTAGACGTGGATCAGCGAGCCGACGCCGGTGATCAGCAGCGCGAAGCACACCGAGAGCTGGTCCAGTTGCAGCGAGAAGTCGACCTGCAGGCCGGCCACCTCGACCCAGCTGAACAGATCCTGGTGCACCGCGCGTTCGGCGGTGTCGCGTCCGAGCATGGCGACGAAGGCGAGGGCGGCGACGGCGAACGAAGCCAGCGCCATCGCGGCGCCGAGCAGATGACCCCACTTGTCGGCATAACGTCCGGTCAGTAGCAGGACGATCGCGCCCGCCAGGGGGAGTGCGGGCAGCAGCCACAACGTTGCGGTGTCCACGTCAGAACTTCAGCAGGTTGGCGTCGTCGACCGAGGTCGAGCGGCGGGCGCGGAAGATGGTCATGATGATGGCCAGGCCGACGACCACCTCGGCCGCGGCGACCACCATCGTGAAGAACGCGAAGACCTGTCCGTCGAGGTCGGCGTGCATCCGGGCGAAGGTGACGAACGCGAGGTTCACCGCGTTGAGCATCAACTCGATGCACATGAACACGACGATGGCGTTGCGCCGCAGCAGCACTCCTGCCGCGCCGATCGTGAACAGCAGGGCGGACAGGAACAGGTAGTTCTCGGGGTTCACCGGTTGCCTTCCTCGTCGCTGGGGTTGTCGGTCTCCTCCGGTGTGGGCGTGGTGCCTACCGAGATGACGGCCGCTTCGGTGAGCGCCCTGGTGCGGCGGTGGCGCAGGATGGTGCTGACCGACAGTTCCTCGAACGACCCGTCGGGCAGTCGCGCGGGGACGTCGACCGCGTTGTGCCTGGCGTAGACGCCGGGGGTGGGCAGCGGTGTCGCGCGGTGTCCCTTCTCTCGGAACCGGCGGCGCGACAGTTCCCGCTGGCCGGTGCGGGGTCCGAACTGCTCGCGATGGGCCAGCACCATGGCTCCGATGGTGGCGGTGATCAGCAGGGCTCCGGTGAGTTCGAAGGCCCAGACGTAGCGCAGGAAGATCAGCTCGGCCAGCTCGCCGATCACGTCACGGCCCGCGAAACCGGAGGCGGGGAAGACGATGCCGGACTCGCGGACGCCGTGGGCGATGCCGCCGCTGAGCAGCAGCCCGAAGCCGAGGCCGACCGCGGCGGCGGCGAGCCGCTGCCCGCGGATGGTCTCCTTCAGTGATTCGGCGGAGTCGACGCCGACGAGCATCAGCACGAACAGGAACAGCATCATCACCGCGCCGGTGTAGACCACGATCTGCACGACACCGAGGAACAGCGCGTCCTCGGCGATGTAGAACGCGGCCAGCGCGATCATCGTGGCGGCCAGGCACAGCGCGGAATGCACCGCCTTGGAGGCGAACACCATGCCGAGCGCGCCCAGCACGGCCAGCGGGGCCAGGATCCAGAACTGGACGGTCTCGCCGGTGGAGGCGTTGGTCAACGGCTCCGCGGCCAGGATCAGATCGGTCACCGTGGTGCTCCTTCCGTGCCCGCGGTGGCAGGTTGCCGGGCCGCGTCGGCCGGGATCGTTGCCGTGGCACCACTGGTGGGTGTGAGGTTGCCGGGCACCCGGCCGAGGTAGTAGTCCGCCTCGTCGGCGCCGGGGTGCATGGCGTGCGGCGGCGCGGTCATCCCGGGCTGCAGGGGGGCCAGCAGACGGTCCTTCTCGTAGATCAGGTCGGCCCGGTTGTCGTCGGCCATCTCGTAGTCGTTGGTCATCGTGAGCGCCCGGGTGGGGCAGGCCTCGATGCACAATCCGCAGCCGATGCAGCGCAGGTAGTTGATCTGGTAGACCTGCCCGTACCGTTCACCGGGCGAATACCGTTCGGTCTCGGTGTTGTCCGCGCCTTCGACGTAGATCGCGTCGGCGGGGCATGCCCACGCGCACAGCTCGCAGCCGATGCACTTCTCCAAGCCGTCGGGATGACGGTTGAGCTGGTGCCTGCCGTGGTAGCGGGGCGCGGTGGGGGTCTTCTGCTCGGGATAGAACTCGGTGTTCGGCTTCTTGAACATGGTCGCGGCGGTGACCGCGAACCCCGACAGCGGTTCGAACAGACCGGCCTTGGCGCGGGTGGCGTCGCGGGCGTGCGCGTCGGCGGGCAGCGGCGGCACCGGGAAACCGAGGAAGACCGTCGAATCGGCGGAATCCGCGGTCACAGGCTCCTCGGCCGGTAGCGGTGTTCCCGGCGCACGGCCCGCCCGCAGGAACTGCAGCACCAGCAGCCCGGTGACCGCCAAGCCGCCGATCACCAGAACGGGAGTCTGCACGGGGTAGCCCTCGGCCTGCAACACCCGCGCTGTGGCCACGACCATGACCCAGGCCAGGGAGGTCGGAATCAGCAGTTTCCAGCCGAGATTCATGAACTGGTCGTAGCGCAGCCGGGGCAGGGTGCCGCGCAGCCAGATGAACACGAACAGGAATGTCCAGACTTTGGCGGTGAACCACAGCACCGGCCACCATCCGGTATTCGCGCCGTCCCACATGTTCAGCGGCCACGGCGCCCGCCAGCCACCCAGGAACAGCGTGGTGGCCAGGGCGGAAACCGTTGCCATGTTGACGTATTCGGCGAGCATGAACATGGCGAACTTGAGCGAGGAGTACTCGGTGTGGAAGCCGCCGACCAGTTCACCTTCGGCTTCGGGCAGGTCGAACGGCGCCCGGTTGGTCTCGCCGACCATCGAGACGCAGTAGATCAGGAACGACGGCAGCAGCAGGAACACATACCAGGTGCCTTCCTGTGCGGACACGATGCCGGAAGTGGCCATGGTGCCGCCGAGCAGGAACACGGTGGCGAAGCACAGCGCCATCGCGATCTCGTAGGAGATGACCTGCGCGGTCGAGCGCAAGCCGCCCAGCAGCGGATAGGTGGAGCCCGACGACCATCCGGCCAGCACGATGCCGTAGACGCCGATGGAGGTGATCGCCAGGATGTACAGCACCGCCACCGGAAGATCGGTGAGCTGCAGGGCGGTGGTCACGCCGAAGACGGACACCTCCGGTCCGAACGGGATCACCGCGAAGGCCATGAACGCGGGCACCACCGAGATGACCGGCGCCAGAATATAGATCGGCTTGTCCACGATCGCCGGGACGATGTCCTCCTTGAGGGCCATCTTCACGCCGTCGGCGATGCTCTGCAGCGAGCCGAACGGGCCGGTGCGGTTGGGGCCGATCCGCATCTGCATGCGGGCGACGATCTTCCGCTCCGCGAGCACCGCGACCAGTGGTATGAGCATCAGGTAGACGAACACGGCGACGGCCTTGGCGATCACGAGCCACAGCGGGTCGTGTCCGAAGCCGGTGAGGGTGTAGGGCTCGGCGGCGTGGTTGATCGCGGACGCCATGACGAGCGCGGCGGAATCACTCATGACGGTGCTCCTTCATCCTCTCGTCGGCGTGCCGCAGGTGCACGATCGCGCCGGGCTGGATGGCGAGCTGCTCGGTGATGGAGCAGCCGGGCGAGTGCTGCGGCAGCCACACCACGCGGTCGGGCAGGTCACTGATCATCAGGGGGAGCGTGACGGCGCCGCGGCTGCTGGCGACGGTGACGGGATCGTCGGGTTGGACGCCGAGTTCGGCGGCGGTGGCGGCCGACAGGCGCACCACCGGCGGGCGGGCGATGCCGGCCAGATTCGGTTCGCCGTCCTGCATACGTCCCGCGTCCAGCAGCATGCGCCAGCCGGCCAGCACCGCGGTGCCGGGTTCGGGCCGCGGCAGCGGATTCGGCGGGTGGGTGGGCGCGGTGACGGGCGCGCCGTCCCATGCACCGAGTTCGGCGAGTTCGGCGCGGGCGGACTCGGCGTCGGGCAGCCCCAAGCGCACCGACATCTCGTCGGCGATGGCGTGCAGCACTCGCTGATCCGACAGCGGCGCGGTCTGGCGGCGCACCATGTCGTCGCCGAGCGCGGCGGCAAACGGACGCGGCCTGCCCTCCCAGGTGCGGAAGGTGCCCGCTTTCTCCATGGCCGCGGCTACCGGAAAGACCACGTCGGCGCGCTCGGTGACCGGGCTGCGGCGCAGTTCCAGGCTCACCACGAATCTGGCCGCGTCGATGGCGGCCAGCGCGGCCGCCGGGTCGGGCAGGTCGGCGACGTCGACGCCGCCGATGACCAGCGCGGCGAGGCCGGAGGCGGCCTCCAGGATGGCCGTCGTGTCACGGCCGGCGCCGACGGGCAGCTCGGGCACGTTCCATACTGCCCGAACCTGTTGGCGGGCACGAGGATCGGCGACCGGGCGGCCGCCGGGAAGCAGGCACGGCAGCGCGCCCGCTTCGACCGCGCCGCGTTCGCCCGCCCGGCGCGGAACCCAGGCCAGGGCGGCTCCGGTTTCATCGGCGAGCCGCACTGCGGCCGACAGGGCGCCCGCGATGCCCGCCATCCGTTCGCCGACCATGATCACCGCACCGGGTTCCCGCAGCAGCCGGGCCAGATCGGCCAGGCGGGCGGGATCCGCGCCGGGTGTGGTGATCTCGCCGGTGCGGATGGCGTCGAGCAGATGCGGTTCGGCGCCCGGCACGGCGCGCATCAGGCGTCCGGACATGCGTTCGAGGCCGCGCGAGGTGTACGGCGCGAGCGAGTAGACCGGCAGGCCGCGTTTGCGGGCGGCCTTGCGCAGCCGCAGGTAGACGATCGGCGACTCTTCCTCGGGTTCGAATCCGACGAGCAGGACGACCGGCGCGGCCTCCATGCTGTCGTAGGTCACCGTGCTGTCCTGGCCGGCGACCCTGGCGGCGAGGAAGTCGGCTTCCTCCGCCGAATGCGCGCGGGTGCGGAAGTCGATGTCGTTCGTGCCGAGGGCGACTCGCGCGAACTTGGCGTAGGCGTAGGCATCCTCCTCGGTGACCCGGCCGCCGACGAGCACGCCCGCGTTGCCGAAGGCCGCGGCCAGCCCCTCCGCGGCCGCGGCCAGCGCCTCCGACCAGGAGGCCGGGGCGAGCTCGCCGTCCCAGCCGCGCACGAGCGGGGTGGTGAGCCGGTCGGGTTCGGTGGCGTAGGTGAAGGCCCACCGGCCCTTGTCGCAGTTCCACTCCTCGTTCACCTGTGGGTCGTCACCGGCCAGCCTGCGCAGCACTTTTCCGCGCCGGTGGTCGGTGCGCTGTGCGCAGCCGGACGCGCAATGCTCGCAGACGTTCGGGCTGGACACCAGGTCGAACGGACGCGCGCGGAAACGATAGGCGGTGCCGGTGAGCGCGCCGACCGGGCAGATCTGCACGGTGTTGCCGGAGAAGTAGGAGTCCAGCGGTTCGGCCTGCGCGGTGCCGACTTGTTGCAGCGCGCCGCGGTCCATCAGCTCGATGAACGGATCGCCTGCGATCTGCTGGGAGAAGCGGGTGCAGCGGGCGCAGAGCACGCAGCGTTCCCGGTCCAGCAGGACGGCCGTCGACAGCGGAATCGGTTTCGGGTAGGTGCGTTTGTGTCCGTCGAACCGGGACTCGGCGCGGCCGGTGGACATCGCCTGGTTCTGCAGCGGGCACTCGCCGCCCTTGTCGCACACCGGGCAGTCGAGCGGATGATTGATCAGCAGCAGTTCCATCACGCCCTCCTGCGCCTTGTCCGCGGCGGGGGAGGTGAGCTGGGTGCGGACCACCATGCCGTCGGCGACGGCCATGGTGCAGGACGCGACGGGTTTGCGTTGCCCCTCGACCTCGACCAGGCATTGGCGGCAGGCGCCGACCGGGTCGAGCAGCGGATGGTCGCAGAAGCGGGGGATCTGGATGCCGATCAGCTCGGCGGCCCGGATCAGCAGGGTGCCTGCCGGCACGCTGACGGCGTTGTCGTCGATCGTCACGGTCACCAGGTCGGCGGGAGCGGGCGCGCCGGTGCGACCGCTCACGGTGGCCGACCTACCCGTCGCCCGAGCGCCGCCGGAGATCGAATCGCTGCGCGATGCCGGTTTCATCGGACCTCTTCTCCTGACTCCGCCCATGCGGTAGAGCGCGCCGGGTCGAACGGGCATCCGCCGAGCCGCAGGTGTTCGGTGTACTCCTCGCGGAAGTACTTCAGCGAGGAGACGATCGGGCTGGCCGCGCCGTCGCCGAGGGCGCAGAACGACTTGCCGTTGATGGTGTCGCTGATGTCGAGCAGCTTGTCCAGGTCGGATGCGGCGCCGGTGCCCGCTTCGATCCGTTGCAGCAGTTGCACCAGCCAGTAGGTGCCCTCCCGGCACGGGGTGCACTTGCCGCAGGACTCGTGCGCGTAGAACTCCGTCCAGCGCAGCACGGCTCGCACCACGCAGGTGGTGTCGTCGAAGATCTGCAGCGCCTTGGTGCCGAGCATGGATCCCGCACCCGCGACGCCCTCGTAGTCGAGTGGCACGTCGAGGTGCTCCTCGGTGAACAGCGGCGTGGACGAGCCGCCCGGGGTCCAGAACTTCACCCGGTGTCCGGCACGCACGCCACCGGCGTAGCCGAGCAGTTCGCGCAGCGTGACCCCCAGCGGCGCCTCGTACTGGCCGGGTCGGGCCACGTGACCCGACAGCGAGTAGAGGGTGAAGCCTGGGGATCTCTCGCTGCCCATCGAGCGGAACCACGCGATGCCGTTGCGGATGATCGGCGGCACGCTGGCGATGGACTCCACGTTGTTCACCACGGTCGGGCAGGCGTAGAGGCCGGCGACGGCGGGGAACGGCGGGCGCAGGCGGGGTTGGCCGCGACGGCCTTCCAGCGAGTCCAGCAGCGCGGTCTCCTCGCCGCAGATGTAGGCGCCCGCGCCCGCGTGCACGATCAGCTCGAGGTCGTAGCCGGAGCCGAGGATGTCGTGGCCGAGGAAGCCCGCTTCGTAGGCCTGCGCCACCGCGGCCTGTAGCCGCCGCAGGACCGGAACCACCTCGCCGCGCACGTAGATGAACGCGTGCGCCGCGCGGATGGCGTAGGAGGCGATGACGACGCCTTCGATCAGAGCGTGCGGTGAGGCGAGCATGAGCGGAATGTCTTTGCAGGTACCCGGTTCGGACTCGTCGGCGTTCACCACCAGGTAGTGCGGTTTGGTGATCCCGTCGGGCCCGGGCCCTTGCGGGATGAAGCTCCACTTCATGCCGGTGGGGAATCCCGCGCCGCCGCGCCCGCGCAGTCCCGCGTCCTTGATGGTCTGGATGATCTGGTCCGGTTCCATCCGCAGGGCGGTGCGCAGCGCCTGGTAGCCGTCGTGGCGCAGGTAGGTGTCCATCGTCCAGGACTGCGGATCGTCCCAGTAGGTGGTCAGCACCGGGGTGAGGGTCATCGCAGGCCCTCCGGATTCTCTTGCGCGGCAGGAGCTTGCATGCCCTGTTCGTGGGCGACCCGCAGACCGGCGAGCGTCGCCGCACCCGCGGCGCCGTCGAGCACGCCGGGCCGTTCGTCCGGGAATCCGGCCAGGATGCGCGCGGTCTGCTTGAACGTGCACAGCGGTGCCCCGCGAGTCGGGGTGACCTGCTGACCGGCGCGAAGCGCGTCGACCAGGGCACGCGCGGATTCCGGGGTCTGGTTGTCGAAGAACTCCCAGTTGACCATGACCACGGGGGCGAAGTCGCAGGCCGCGTTGCACTCGATGTGTTCGAGCGTGATCGATCCGTCCGGGGTGGTCTCGCCGTGCCCGATGCCGAGGTGCCGTTCGAGCGCGGCGAGGATGGCGTCACCGCCCATGACCGCGCACAGTGTGTTCGTGCAGACACCGACGTGGTAGTCGCCGGTCGGGGTGCGCCGGAACATGGAGTAGAAGGTGGCCACCGCGGTGACTTCGGCGCCGGTCAGGCCGAGTTGCTCGGCGCAGAACTCGATGCCGGTGCCGGTGACGTAGCCCTCTTCGGACTGCACCAGGTGCAGCAGGGGCAGCAGCGCCGAGCGTGGATGCGGGTAGCGCCCGATGATCTCCTTGGCGTCGGTTTCGAGCCGCTCGCGCACGAAAGGCTGGTAGGGCTCGGGCCGGGTGCCGAGCTTCAGCAGGATTGCCGTGCCGCCGGTCACGGGACTACCGCCGCCGGTGGAATCGTTCTGCGATGTCGTGTTCATCGGTCCACTCCGCCCATGACCGGGTCGATACTGGCGACCGAGGCGATGACGTCGGCGACCATGCCGCCCTCGCACATCGCCGCGACCGCTTGCAGATTGGTGAACGAGGGGTCGCGGTAGTGCACCCGGTAGGGCCGGGTGCCGCCGTCGCTGACCATATGGACGCCCAGCTCGCCGCGCGGCGATTCCACGGCCACGTACACCTGGCCCGCCGGGACGCGGATGCCCTCGGTGACGAGCTTGAAGTGGTGGATGAGCCCCTCCATGGACCTGCCCATGATCTTGCCGATGTGCTCGGGGGAGTTGCCGAGTCCGTCCTCGCCGAGCCGGAGGTCGGCGGGCCAGGCGATCTTCTTGTCGTCGACCATGACCGGGCCGGGCCGCAGCCGGTCCAGGCATTGCTCGACGATCTTCAGCGACTCCTTCATCTCCTCCACGCGGATGACGTAGCGGCCGTAGCAGTCGCATCCGGTGGTGGTGGGAACGTCGAATTCGTAGTTCTCGTAGCCGCAGTAGGGCTGTGCTTTGCGCATGTCGTGCGGCAGCCCGGTGGCGCGCAGGACCGGGCCGGTGATGCCGAGCGCCATGCAGCCCTGCAGGTCGAGGTAGCCGATGTCCTGGGTGCGGGCCTTCCAGATCGGGTTGGCGGTGAGCAGGTGTTCCATGTCGCGCAGTCGCTTGGGCAGCAGTGCGAGCAGTTCGCGCACCTTGGTGACGCCGTCGTCGGGCAGGTCCTGGGCGAGGCCGCCGGGGCGGATGAACGCGTGGTTCATGCGCAGTCCGGTGATCGTCTCGAACACGTCGAGGATCAGCTCGCGTTCGCGGAAGCCGAACAGCATCGGCGTCAGCGCGCCGAGTTCCATGCCGCCGGTGGCCAGGGCGACCAGGTGCGAGGAGATGCGGTTGAGTTCCATCAGCAGCACGCGGATGACCGTGGCGCGCTCAGGGATCTGCTCGGTGATGTCGAGCAGTTTCTCCACGCCCAGGCAGTACGCCGTCTCGTTGAAGAACGGCGACAGGTAGTCCATGCGGGTGACGAAGGTGACGCCCTGGGTCCAGTTGCGGAATTCGAGATTCTTCTCGATCCCGGTGTGCAGGTAGCCGATTCCGCAGCGGGCCTCGGTGACCGTTTCGCCCTCGATCTCCAGGATCAACCGCAGCACGCCGTGGGTGGACGGGTGCTGCGGACCCATGTTGACGACGATGCGTTCCTCGCCCGCGCCGGCCAATGTCTCGGCCACCTGGTCCCAGTCCTGGCCCGCGACGGTGACCGTGGTGGGCTCCGGCCCGGAGTCGTGGGTGACGCCGGGCTCGGTGTCGATGTCGTTCATCAGCTGTATGCCCTCCGCTCGTCGGGCGGCGGGATACGCGCGCCCTTGTATTCGACCGGGATCCCGCCGAGCGGGTAGTCCTTGCGCTGGGGATGGCCGCGCCAGTCGTCCGGCATGGTGATCCGGGTCAGTGAGGGGTGCCCGTCGAACCGGATGCCGAAGAAGTCGTAGGTCTCGCGTTCGTGCCAGTCGGTGGTCGGGTACACCTCGTAGAGCGAAGGGATGTGCGGGTCCGCGTCCGGCGCGGCGACCTCCACCCGCAGGCGCCGGTTGTGCGTGATCGACATGAGGTGGTAGACGGCGTGTAGTTCGCGGCCGGAGTCCTCCGGGTAGTGCACGCCGTTGACGCCGAGGCAGAGTTCGAAACGCAGTGCGGGATCGTCACGCAAGGCGCGGGCGACCGACAGCAGATGCTCCCGGCGCACGTGCAGTGTGAGCTCGCCGCGGAAGACGATCACTTTCTCCAGCGCCGCGTCCAGGCGTACGTCGCTGCCGGTGAGTGCGCCGTGCAGCACCGTGACGACCTCGTCGAAGTATCCGCCGTACGGGGCGGGCGTGCCGCCCGGCAGGGTGACCGAGCGGACCAGGCCGCCGTAGCCGGAGGTGTCGCCGGTGCCGGTGACGCCGAACATGCCGCGGCGCACACCGATCACGTCGGCGCCGGTCTCGACGGCATCCTCTTCGGGCAGTGTGCCTTCGGGGCCCGCGGTGGCCGCGGCATCGATGGCATCGTGCGCGGCCGGGATGTCGGTGTTGTCGGGGGTGTCGAAGGTCATCGCAGCAGACCCTCCATCCGGATGGTCGGCGTCGAGGCGAGCGCGGCTTGTTCGGCGGCCCGGATGGCCTCCTCGCGGTTGACGCCGAGCGGCATCTCCTGAATCTTCGCGTGCAGTGCCAGAATCGCGTTCAGCAGCATCTCCGGCCGGGGCGGGCAGCCGGGCAGGTAGATGTCGACCGGTACCACGTGGTCGACGCCCTGCACGATCGCGTAGTTGTTGAACATCCCGCCGGAGGACGCGCAGACGCCCATCGCCAGCACCCATTTGGGTTCGGTCATCTGGTCGTAGACCTGGCGGAGCACGGGGGCCATCTTCTGGCTCACCCGGCCCGCGACGATCATCAGATCGGCCTGCCGCGGCGAGGCGCGGAAAGCCTCCATGCCGAAGCGGGCGATGTCGAATCGCCCCCCGCCGGTGGCCATCATCTCGATGGCGCAGCACGCCAGCCCGAAGGTGGCAGGCCACAGAGAGCCTTTGCGCAGGAATCCGGCGAAATCCTCGACCGTGCTCAGCAAGAAGCCGCTGGGCAGTTTTTCCTCGAGACCCATGTTCTACTGACTCGCTTCCACTTGTCGGCTACGACCTCGGCTGCGCGGCGCTCAGTCCCAGCTGAGCCCGCCGCGCCGCCATTCGTAGGCGTAGGCCACCGAGACGTTGAAGATGAACAACGCCATCGCGGTGAGACCGAAGAGACCGAGCGCATCGAAGTGGACAGCCCACGGGTAGAGGAACACGATCTCGATGTCGAAGATGATGAACAGCATCGCGGTGAGGTAGTACTTCACCGGGAAGCGTTGTCCCGTAACATTTCCCGGCCCGCCGGCCACGGAATGCGGCGTGGGTTCGATACCGCATTCGTAGGGTTCCAGCTTCGCCCGGTTGTGCCGCTTCGGGCCGACCAGGGCCGATAGGACGATGGAGAACAGCGCGAACGCCGCCGCGATCGCGCCGAGTACGAGCGTCGGCACCTCGATATTCACGACTGCACTTCCCCTCCTTGCGAGCTGCGGCTGACAACAGCGTCCGAGGCGGGCTGACGTCGTTGTCCGCCTCAGCCGGACTCGCCCCTCGGCTTCACCGGGACCGGTCATTACTTGATCCGCTCCCATGTGAGGTAGGGCACAGCCTACAACCGAACGGGCGGCCCGCAGCGCGTTTGGCGACGGTGTTTGATCGAATTCAGTACAAGGATTTATGACCGAAACGGCGGTAATCCGTGCGGGCCGCGCAAGAAGTTGGGTGAACGGTCAGTTGGATGGCCCGAAGTGTCGGGCATCGCGACGTCACATGTGGTCCCGAGCGGGCTCAAAGTCGGAATCGGCGACAGCTGGGCGAGGATCGACAAGTCGATGGGTCGGAAACTCCGGGCTCGTTCCTTGCCGGTCGAACCGCGGTCGCAGGCCGGGTCGTACTAATTCATGATCGCTATGAATAGCGTGGTCGATGGTGGTCGGCGGTGATCAAGCCGCGGAGCGGCTGCGCAGCAGCGCGACGACGGCCTCGGTGAGCCGAAGCGGATCGATGGGATGAGCTACCGCGGCCTCCGCTCGGGACCAGCTGGCCAACCATGCGTCGTCCGGCCGGCCCGTGAGCACCAGAAGCGGCGGGCACGGATCGACTTCGTCCTTCAACTGCTTGGCGATGCCGAGTCCACCGGCCGGGGTCGCCTCGCCGTCGAGCACGGCGAGGTCTATACCGCCGGCATCCATCTGCGCGATCACCACGGGGGCGGTGGCCACCTCGAGGTACTCGAACGGCGGTAGCTCCGGGTGCGGACGCTTGCCCAAGGCCTGGATCACCTGGCGCCTGGTGTCGGCGTCGTTGCTGTACACGAGAACCCGCAGCGGGGTGGAACGAGTGGAATCGGCCACGAACGGCATGGTACGTCCACGGAGGTGGGCCGCGTGGCAGGTTCGGCGCAGATCGTCCCCGCGCGTCGTGCGGTGCGTGTCACCGGCGCGGGCCGTGCGGGCAAAGCCGACGACAAGCAGTTGGTAAGAATCTGCCGGTAGAGTCCGCCCAATGCGGGGAGACATCACGCAGGCCCTCGTCGATACCGACGTGTGGACCGATGAAATGCTTGGCAACACCGGGATTCCGGTGATCGACGTACCGTTCGTGACCATCGGCAGCGGCATCGGGTCGTTCGTCACCTACGACACGCTCCGGATCTTCGGCGTGCCCGCGGAGGCGATGGCCGTGCTCGGTCCGCAGGAGCACCCGTGGGACTCCTACGAATACCTGACCAGGGTCTCGCAGATTCCGCGCGGCGAGCGCCTGCGCAGCGACTCGGCCTCGACGCCGGACAACATCTGGGGCTTCCCCTCCTACGCCGTGCGGGAGGCCGTCGCGGACAAGTCGATCAAGCCGCTGTGGAACGTCTTCGTCGAGCCGATCTTCGCCAATTACTACACGCCGCGGGCGGGTCAGGCGTTCGCCGCCATGGAGCGGGAGTTCCATCGCATCGACTACGCTCGCTCGCTGCACCGCGGTCACGTTCGCATGGTGCGCAGACGCCACGGCGGCGGATACTTCACCATCCTCACCCCGCCGACGGGCTCGACACCGACCAAGCGCGTGGCCTTCCGCAGCACGTATGTCCATGTGGCCGTGGGTTACCCGGGGCTGAAGCTGTTGCCGGACTTGCAGGAATACCGGGAAACCCATCGTGACCCGACCCGCGTGGTCAACGCCTACGAGCCGCACGAGCACGTCTACCAGGCGCTGCAGCGGCGGCCGGGCACCGTGCTGATCCGCGGCAGCGGGATCGTGGCCAGCCGCGTCCTGCAACGGCTGATCGACGACCGGGACAAGTACCGCCTCGACACCCGGATCCTGCACCTGTTCCGCACGTATATCTCCGGCTCACACGGCAAGAACATCTTCAGCAGGCGCAAGGGCGGTGACGGATGGGCCTACCAGGGTTTCAACTATCCGAAGTCGGTGTGGGGCGGTCAGCTCAAGCAGAAAGTGCGCCGCCTGCAAGGCGAAGATCGCGCGCGGGCGTACAAGGAGATCTCGGGCACCAACACCCCGATCAGGGACAACTGGCAGGAACAGTTGCGCCGTGGCCGCCGGGAGGGGTGGTACCAGGTGATGGCTGGAACGATGCGAGCCCCGCGTCCCGCCGGCGGGCGGCAAGGCGTTGTCGCGACGATCCTTCCGGACACCAGTGCGCCGCTGCCGTTTCCGCCGCCGACGCAACCGTTCGGCACGACCGTCGACTACATCATCGACTGCACAGGGCTGGAAGCCGACATCCGTGAGCACCGGCTGCTGGCCGACCTGCTCGACCACACCGGCGCAGGACGCAATCCGCTCGGCAGGCTGGACGTGGACACGACATTCGAGCTGATCGGCACCCGCAGCGGCGCCGGACGGATGTACGCCTCCGGCAGCGCGACGCTCGGCGGGCCGTTCGTCGGGGTGGACACCTTTCTCGGCTTGCAGATCGCGGCGCAGGAGATCGCCGACGATCTCGCCGCGGTCGGGCTCTGCCGGAGAATGGGGCCGCTGCGCTCGACGCGGCAATGGTGGCTGTGGGTTACGAACAAGAAGATCTGAGCGATGCTTCCTACCCTGAACGGGCGAATCCAGACCCGTCTTCTCGCGCTGAGCGTGATCGGCTTCTTCGTCGCGCTGATCATCACACCCGCGCTGCCGACCGGCTCGTTGAGCATCGGCCAGGCTTACCGGGTGACGTTGTCGGTGCTCCTGGCGACCGTTCTGGTCGGTGTGCTCTGGGAATTGCTCTACCATTTCTTGCAGCAGTTCCGCTGGGAAAAGGACTGGCCGACCTTGTTCGGTTTCGTCACCATCCTCAACGAGGGGGCGCTGATGTGGGTCCTCGTGCGCTACACCACCGTGGTGCTGCCCGAACATCTGCGTCCGTCGCTCACCGCGTTCGGAATCCAGTTCGTCCTCACGTGGATCGTCTTCTGGCTCATCGTGAACGGGCCGATGCGGGTGGTGTTCCACCGGTGGCGTTTCCAAGGTGGCAGGTTCCTGTGAGCGCGCAGATCGAGGTGTTGCCGGGCGCCCATCTGGTGGCGAGTGTGGGTGGCGTAGTCATGGTCGTCGCGCATCGGGGCGACGGCGCCGTCACCGTGGACACGGTGGCTGCCCGCACGATGTCGGCGTTGCTGGACATCGTGCGAGAAGCCGTCGCGCGCGAGCGGCGCCACAGCGGGCGCGCGGTGGCGCGGCTGGCCACGACCTGGCTTATGAGCCTGTCCAACGGCGAGGAGGACGAGGTCGAATTCGGGGTGATCACGCCCCTGGACAACGGCCTGGCGGTGTTCCTGCACGGCGGGGTCACCGCCGTCCTGGCAGGTCCCGGCCGCACCGAGGTACTGCGCGGCCGGGACGCCGGATTCACCGTCGACCGCATGGTGACGCCCGCGCCCGGCAGCGGTGCGGGTTTGTTCGTGGATGAGGCGGGGTGGACCGCGGAGTCCCTGCCGGGCCGCGGAATCTGCGCGCTCGGTGAGGGGACCGCACCGGGGTCGGGCGCGGTGCTGTGGCCAGGAGCCATCGCGGAGGCAATCGGTGGCCGACCGGTGAGCGACAGTGTCACCGAGTCGGTGCGACAACCTGATGCCGGATCCGCACAAGCCGAGCCTCGGGTGCGATCGGCACGGGAGGGGGCACCCGAACCGCGACGGCCGGCGCAGCACGTCGAGGCACGGCCTGCGTCCGAACCCCCTCCCGGCGAGGAGCCACCTCCGCTCTCGGAACCGGCGCCGCCACCGCATCGGGTCCCCGGACCGCAGGCAACGCCGGATCCGCAGCGTCCCGGTGCGCGGCCGGGTTCCGAGCAGGAGCCGGTACCGCAGCCGCCACGGGTGCCGAGCCTGCGCAAGGGCGAGGAATCCGGCGACGCCGCAACGGAAGTCGATCTCCAGGCGTCGGCGCGGCGTGTGACGCCACGCGAAGGCGGGACACCGGTGGCGCCACCGGGACCGAACCAGGGTCCGGCGCGACCGGCGCACCGCACCGATCGGGATTACGCGATCGCCAACGACGCGAACCTCGCCGAGACGGTGGTACCGAACGCCGATGTCGTCGCGGACGCGCTCGGGTCCACCGGTTCCAACGCACTGGGGCACCGCGTGATCGTGCCGGGCTTCCAATGCGCCCGCCACCATCACAACGACCCGCGGGTGTCGTTCTGCGCGGTCTGCGGCATCCGAATGGATCAGCTCACCTGCGTGCTGAGCCCGGGGGTGCGCCCGCCGCTGGGGGTGCTGCTGTTGGACGACGGCACATCGTTCGTCCTGGACAGCGACTGCGTACTCGGTCGCGAGCCGGAGCATTCCGAGGCGGTCGCCCGCGGTGCGCGCCCGGTGCGGCTGGAGGACAGCTCTGGCGGGATGTCGCGAGCGCACGCGGAGATCCGCCTCGTCGACTGGGACGTCACGGTCGTCGACGGCGGTTCCACCAACGGCACCCACATCCGCCACCCCGGCCGCCAGGACTGGGTCCGTGCGGTTCCCGGCCATCCGGTCACCCTCGCACCGGGCACCCAGGTCCAGCTGGGCGGGCGGGTCCTGACCTTCGACTCCCAGCACGGTCAGCTGTAGCCGTATCGCCCAGCGGCGCGTCCGATGCCGGGGGGCCACCGGAACGAAAGTCGAGGCCGAGACCGACCTCGTCCGCGACGTGTCGCCGGCCTGCCCGTTCAGGACTCCGGCGGGAGGATCGGCGAGGAGAACACTTCCTCCAGCGGAGTCGGGCCGGTGTAGCGGCGGCAGTGGCAACCGACCCACTCCCGCAAGCCGTGCGTGCCCTTTCGAGAGATCTCGGCGTGACAAGTTCCTGTGGCACGGTCGTGCAGCGCCAGATCGTGACCGCAGCCGCAACGCGCGGGAAGTTTCTCCCCCGACCGGACTCGCCGACGCCCGAACCGACCACAAACCCAGCCGACACCGACAAGGCCGGCACCGACTACGAGGCTGAGGGGATCAAACATACGCGCAGTATACGTATACGCATAGCGATGGTCATGCGAATTGTGAATTCCGGTATCTTGTTCCAGCTTGCCGCTGTTCACGTCTGTCGGTTTCCGGCTGCATCACCCGGCGGGCGCGCAACCGCAGGATCGACGTTTGGTGGTGATACGGGTCGACGGAAACCTTGACCGGCATTCGCGTCCCTTCACCTGATCGCAGCGGGGGCATTGGCTGAGCGGCCGGGAGGTCGAACAGCGCGCTGACCGAAATATCGTCGGCTGCGCCTGCTCGTGCCCGGACTTAGATCGCGATCGTGGGTCGGTCTGCTGGGTGCGTCGGTGTGCTGCTTCTGCCCCCCGTCCGGCGCGCCGGCCGGATCGAGTCGACCCCCGGTATGTGGGTGCGGACGACCTGATTGCTGACCGTGCGCCAGCCCTGCCGCCACCATGAGGGGCTGTCGGAACCTGCTCGGTGAACGGTCGCGACGTATCAGTTCGATAACCTCGACGGAGAGCTTTCCTCTCGGGGTGAGGACGACATCCGCTATGCACTCAGTGCGTTTGCCGAGGTAGCGGGCGAATGTGCGCATAAGGTAACGGTTTGGTCTCGCTCGCGCTCTGGCGTTCGTGTAATGCAGTCACTCTTTCCTCCAACCTGCATAACCGCCACGATATTGATGGCTGATAGATAGCCTTGCGCCAGCTGCTATACCGAATCGCTACCTCGGTCGACCGAAACGTCGGCCTGGAGACCGCTATGGCCACACCCGCGTATGCACCAAACCTGTTCGGCACAGTTGACGGCGGTGTCGCCGCCACGCCCCGGCCCAAATATGCCGCGGACCCGACGCGGTCTGTGCGTGGCCTCGATGAGCAACTCGCTCCGCTGCGGATCCCGGCGCTGGTGCTGGGCACACTCCTGATCTGCCTCGGCGTCGCGGCGCTGGTGCCATTGCGGGCATGGCTGCACGACTACGGCGGATGGCTGGTCGTCGCCGCCTACCTGCAATACATGGGCATAGCGGTAACCCTAGGAGTATGGGGACTGCGAACGACCAGGAGGGGTGAGTCCGCCGCGGAGGGCTCAGCCCAGCATGTTCTCGATGAGGTCGACGGCTCGCATGGTGCCGCCGTCGGCTCGTCCGTCGTGCCCACGGCGGAACCGAGCGGCGGGCAACCTCCGCGTCGGTGACAAGGCCGTTCGAAGCCGTCCGTGAATTCTGGGCGGTGTCGATGCGGCGGGCCCGGGCGGCGTCGATGAACTTCCGCGGCTTCTGACCAGGCGATCTTTGCGACTCTACGAGGACGCCCGGGGCGGGAGGCGGGGTACGCGCGGATGTTCGGCCCTGGCATGGGGCGCCAGGTCGGCGCGAACGTGCTCTCGGCATGGTCGAACTGCAATCCGTAGGCGCCTCGCCAGTAACTCGCGATTTCCTTGGTGGCGGCTTTGCCGCCCACTCGGGCCAACGCTGACGCGGTCCGACGCTCGGCGTCGCTCTTCCTGTGAAGCTCGGCGACACCGGTCAGAGATTGACGGCACCTGCCGTCAGTTCTAATGTGATGGCAATTGCCATCACTTTGGAAGGCGGCGTCGCCATGGCCCTGTTCAACCCCAGAACCGAGACGTTCGACGAGTTCGATCCAGCCACCAGGGCTCGGTTACGGTCGGTGGTCGAGTTCTTCGAAGCGAAGGGCAAGCGGGCGCTCACCGGCGACGCTCACCGGGCGGAGTGGTACGAGGACTGGATGGAGTTCCTGGCCGAGAGCCGGATCATCGCCTACATGGCAACACCGCGGGCAAGTGCCGGCGCGGATCCGGACAAACGCTGGGACACGGCGTTCATTTCCCGGTTCAACGAGATCACCGGCTTTTACGGATCCCAGTATTGGTACGCGTGGGGTGTTTCCACACTTGGTCTCGCCACCATTTGGCAGAGCGCCAACGTCAAGGCGCACCTTCGTGCCGCCGAGGAGCTCGACCGCGGTGGGGTCATCGGATTCGGGCTGTCGGAGAAGGATCACGGCGCCGACATCTATGCCACCGATATGCTGCTCACTCCCGATGGCGCGGGCGGGTTCACGGCGACCGGGAGCAAGTACTACATCGGCAATGGGAACGTGGCCAGGATCGTGCCGACCATCGGCAGACGTACCGACTCGGCGGGTCCCGACGCGTACGTCTGGTTCATCGTCGACAGTCAGCACCCGAACTACCGGCTGGTCAAGAACGTCATCCACGGCCAGAACTTCGTCAGTGCCTATGATCTGGTGGACTATCCCTTGTCGGCCGACGACGTATTGCACACGGGCCGCACGGCATTCGACTCCGCACTCGCCGCTGTCAACTGCGGAAAGTTCAACATCGGCATGGTCGCGCTCGGGATCGTGCAGCACTGTTTCTACGAGACGATCAACCACGCCAGCGCCAAGATTCTGTTCGGCCACCCGGTCACCGACTTCGGGCAGGTGCGCCAGATCCTCTGCGACAGCTACGTTCGAATGAATGCCATGCGGCTCTACCATGAACGAGCAATCGACTACATGCGATGCTCCACCCCGGAAGATCGCCGTTTCGTGATGTTCAATTCCATCGGCAAGATGAAAGTCACCCGCGAAGCGGAGCGTGTATTCCGGGAACTCTCGGATGTCATCTCGGCCAGGGGGTTCGAGAAGGACAGCTACTTCGCGACGGCGCGCGGCACCATCGACTCCATGCCGAGGCTGGAGGGCACTGCCCATGTCAATATGGCGCTCACTCTGAAATTCATGCCGAACTTTCTCTTCAATCCGGCGGAACTGCCTGCTGTGCCCGTGCGACGTGATCCCGGCGACGACGAATCCCTGTTCCGGCAACCGGGCGCCGCCGGGTTGAGCAAAGTTCGCTTCGCCGACTGGCGAGCGGCGTACGCGAGCTACCGTCATCTCCCGAATGTGGCGCTGTTCATCGAGCAGGCTGAGCAGTTCACCCAGTTCCCGGTGCAGGCGCCGCCCACCTCGGCTCAGCTCGAGGATCTCGACTATCAGCTGGCAGTAGGGGAGTTGTTCACGCTGCTGCCTTACGGACAGCTCATCCTCGAACAAGCCGCCATCATCGGAACGTCGGAGGACATCATCGATTCGATCTTCGAGGTGTTCGTTCGCGACTTCTCCGCGTACGCGCTGGGAGTGTTCTCGAAGGCATCGTCGACCCCTGCCCAGCAGGATTGGGCACTGAGTGTGCTGCGCAAACCGATCATCGATGAGCAGCGGACAGCACGCCTCTACGACGAGGTGACCAGCCACGCCGGCGTCTTCGAGATGAATCCATAGCTCGCTGCACCCTCCCGGCGTGGCCCGGATGACGCCCCGGCAAGAGATGGCGAGATCGACGAGGCAGCCCTATCCGTCGGTCTCCTCGAGTTTGCGACGCATCAGCTTGCCGGTGGCGTTCCGTGGCAGCTCGTCGACGAACACCACCTCGCGTGGCACTTTATGGCGGGCCAGGTTCGCCTTGACGTAGTCCTTGATCTCTTGCTCGTCGCGCTCGGCGCCCTCGGCCGGGACGACGAAAGCGTGCAGTCGTTTGCCGAAGTCGCGATCCTCGACGCCCACCACCGCGGCGTCGAGGATGTCGGCGCGCTCGACGAGCAGATTCTCCACCTCCAGCGGAAAGACGTTCTCGCCTCCGGAGACGATCATGTCGTCGTCGCGGCCGTCGATGAACAATCGGCCGTCGGCGTCGAAATGGCCGACGTCGCCGCTGGAGAGCAGTCCGTCGACGATTTCCTTGTGCCGGCCGTCGGTGTAGCCGGAAAAGCTGAGCCCGCTGGAGACGAAGATGGTTCCGACCTCGCCGGGCGTGGTGATCCTCTTTCGCTGCGCGTCGTAGATCGCTACCCGGCATCCCACGGGAGGTTTGCCGACGGTCCCCGGCGCCACTCGCATGTCCTGCGGGGTGGCTACGGCGGCTACGGCGACCTCGGTCGAGGCGTAGAGGTTGTACAGCACGTCACCGAAGGCTTCGGCGGTGCGTTCGCTCAGGTCCGGGGAGACCGGCGATCCCGCGGCGAAGATCACCTTCAGCGAGCGCGTGTCGTACTGCTCGAGCACCCCGGCTCCTAGATCGAGGATGCGCTGCAGCATCGTGGGCACGACGACCAGCGTCGCCGCGCGGTGCTCGGCGACGTTCGCGAGTGTTCGCCTGGGATCGAACTTGCGCTGCTGGAAGACCACCTTGTTGCCCAATGCCCAGCCGAGACCGAGCTGCGACAGGCCGGTGCCGTGGAAGATCGGCGCCGCCATCACGATCGTGTTGTCGCGCGGCATCGGCACCCTGTGCAGGAACTGCGCCGATTGCAGCGGTGAGACCTTCTCCCGCGGTGCGCCTTTCGGCGTACCGGTAGTGCCGCTGGTCAGGAGTACGACGCCGCCCGGCCGTGGGGGAGGCGGGAGTGCGGCAGTCGAATTCGCGGAGATGAGCGCGTCGATCGTCGGCGTATCCGCCGCCATGGCGTCGGCGTCGTCCACCCAGGTCGCCACTCGCGGAACCCGCGGAGGAATCGCATCGAGCAAGTCCATGAACTCACTGTCGAGCAGGATCGCGCCGACGTTCTCTCGCTCGGCGACGTCGGCGAGCTGCGGTCCGGCGAACCCGGTGTTCAGCAGCACCACACGAGCGCCCAGCTTTCCGGCTGCCAGCAGTGTCAGCACCATCCCACGGTGGTCGCGGCACAATGCGGCGAGCACGGTGTCGGGGCCGATGCCGGCGGCGGACAGTCCGCGGGAGAGTGCGTTCGACTGCTTGTCCAGTTGATCGAAGGTGAGCGCTCCACGTTCGTCGACGATCGCGGGCGCGGCCCCGTTGCGACGTGCGGCATGTGCCAGCACGGTGACGAACGGGCCGTATACCGAGGCCTCGCGCATCACACGAATCGTCTCGCCGGGGCGCGCCGGATCGAACATCCCGCGCTTGGCGAGCACGACGGCCGCCGATACCGAGTCGGCCACCGACCGGATCGCCCTGACCGGCGATCGCAACGTCATTGTCATCGGACACCTCCAGTTGCGCCGCTCGATGATCGCGGCCCAGTCCCGGCTGCCGCGCGGCGGGTCAGCAGCTCGATAGAGCCTACCGCACCACAAGAATAGTCATTCACATATTCACGACAGATAGGTTACTTGATCTGGTGATTCAGGGTTGCCCACCGCGCGGGCCGATGAGAGAATAACGTGTAATTTATATCAGACCCTCGTTGGAGATCGGCATGCCCCGTCCTGAACCGTCGGCATCCTCGCCGACCCCTTCCGCTCCGGATCTCGGGCGCCGACGCCGCTATATGGCAGGTCCGGCCGCGCTGCTGGGCGGCCCTGCCAACGTCATCATGCAGCTGAGTTCGCCCCCGGTCGGCCGCGGCGTGGTGGAGAGCACGGTCGACAGCGGGCGCTACACCCTGCATCCGCGCAAACGCGGCCGCACGACCCTGACCTATCTGGCGGTGGCGATGCTGGGTACCGAGGCCGACCGCGCCGCGTATCGGGCGGCGGTCGACACGTCGCATCGTCATGTGCGATCCGCTCCCGGCAGTCCGGTGAAGTACAACGCCTTCGATCCGGAACTGCAACTGTGGGTCGCCGCGTGCCTCTACCGGGGCACCATCGATTCCTTGACCTACCTCTACGGCCGCGTGGACGACGACCTGGCCGACGAGTTGTACTGCGAGGCCAGCCGATTCGGGACGACATTACAGATGCGACCGGAATTGTGGCCGCGCGATCGCGCGGCGTTCGCCGAGTATTGGGAATCGAAGCTGGCCGGCATCGCGATAGACGACGAGGTGCGAGCCTATCTGCTCGACCAAGTTGTCGATCTGGGGCCTTATCGGCGAATCGAGCGGATGGCTTTCCGGCGGATCAACCGGTTTTTCACCACGGGGTTTCTTCCCCAGCGATTCCGCGAGGAACTGGGACTGGACTGGAGCCCTCGCCGACAGCGCGTCTTCGAACTCACGATGCGTTCGATCGGACTGGTGCTACGGCTGGTTCCCGAGCGCTGGCGGTTGTATCCGTTCGAAACCTATCTCTACGACATGCGCAGGCGGCGCTCGCTGGGGAAACCGCTGGTGTGAGGTCTGTTGTCAGTAGTGACAGACAACAACTCGCCACGCTGCGGCAGCGCCTTCGACCGGACGCCTCCGGCCACCCGAACCGACACCGAACCGATGCGGTAGCGCATCAGCGCTCAGTTTCCTCCGCCGTCGCGCGGGTACCACGTCGACGTCTGAAACGGGAACGAGTAAGGAATCGACCATGAGCAAGAAATCGTTCAGCAAAGGTGACAAAGTCGAATGGAATAGTCACGGCAGTACCACCGCGGGCGAAGTGGAAGAAGTGATCACCACCGACACCGAGGCGGCCGGACGTACCGTCCGGGCATCCGAGGAGGACCCGCAGTATCGCGTGCGCAGTGCGAAAAGCGGCCGTGATGCGGTGCACAAACCCGACGCTCTACGTCGGCACGGTGAATGAAATCGAACCGGAGCTGCTATGGCGACAGACGACGAAGAGACACGCAAACAATTCGACAAGGTCGTCAACATGACGGCGAAAGAACTACGTCGGTGGCTCGATACCGACGAGTCCAATTCGGTGGGGCAGAAACCGAAGGGCGGCGGCGAGTCCACCGGGCACGTCAGCGGACGCCGCATCGTGGAAATTCTCGAGAAATCCGACCCGACCGACGACGACTACGCGCACATGCGCAAAGTCGTCGGCTATGCGCACCGCCATCTCGAACAACGACCGTCCGGAGAAATCGCGCACAGTAACTGGCGATACTCGCTGATGAACTGGGGTCACGATCCGATGAAAAGCTGACGGCAGAACCAACCTGACGGTTCGCTTTCCGTCAGTTCAGCGGCGAGTTGCATGGGCAGCAGCTTCCATGTCATCCACAGCAGGGGGCCGTGGGTAGCGAGAGTCGTCCTCGATCAGGTGTTGCCGTTCGTCGGGTCCCTGAGTCCAGTGTTCGACCCGGTTCGACGACCGCGAGCAACGGCGCCAACCCCGCGACGGCGCCGAAGACCTGCAGGACGACAACGGCGGCGAAACCGCGCAGGAACGGGCGCAGCAACCCCGCCAGCACTTTTTTCGCAGCGGAATCGGCAACGACGCTTGTCATCGCCGTCCCGTCTCCGTTGCTCCCGTCGCGGCACTGCCCGCCTGCTCGAGCAGGTGGCAGCGTAGATGAGCGAGGATCTCAGCGCGTGCGGGCCGGGCCGCGGGGACCAGTCCGGGCATACTCATGAAGGCGTGCACCGCTTCCGGATAACGGGTCAGCGTCACCTCGACTCCCGCTCGCCGCAGCCGATCGGCATAGGCCGGTGCCTGATCTTCCAGCGGATCCGTACCCACGGCTTGGATGAGTGCCGGGGCGAGGCCAGCGAGGTTGTCGGTGTGCAATGGCGAAATGGTGCGCGGGTCGAGGGATTCGGGCAGAGCGAGGCGTTGTACCGCGCGGCAATTGGCCGGTGTCGCGGTTGGGCTGTCCGCGTTCTCGGTGAACGACGGGTACTCGAAGACTTGCTCGGTCCAATCCAGTTGCGGGTTGATCAGTACCTGGGCACGCACCGGCAGCCCGAGGTCATCGGCTTTGATCGCGGTGAGAGCCGCGAGAGTAGCTCCCGCGCTGGCGCCCAGCACGGCGAGCCGCGTGGGGTCTGCCCCCCATACGGCGGCCTCTTCGACGATGCGGGGGACGGCGTCGTAGGCGTCCTCGATGGGAGCGGGAACGGGCTGCTCGGGTGCCAGCCGATAGTCGACCGAGACGACAACGGCCGGACAGCCGACCGCCAGATGGCTGAGGAGCCAGTCGTCCTGGTCCGGTGCGCCGAGAATGAATCCGCCGCCGTGGAACGCGGCGATCAGCGGCAGCGCCGAGTCTTCCCGCACGGGCCGGTACACGCGGGCACTCAGCCGACGCCCCGGCAGATGAAGTGTATGTGTGGTGATCAGCGCGCGACGGTCGGGCTTGCCGGTGGCGAAGCTGCCGAGGGCGGACCTGCGCCTGCGGTTCTGCGCTTCGCGCAAATTGATGACCTGGGCCGGGGTGATGGAATCCCAGTCCGGTTCGGTCGAGAGTGCGGCTAGAATCCGCACACCAAGGGGAACTTTGCCTCGCATGACTGCTCTCCAGACTCCTTGTCGACCGCCGTGGTCCGGCGGCGTACCGATACCCTGGCAAGCGTGACCATCGACGCGCTTTCGGAAATCTGCGGTTCGGCGGGGACGCCGGTGGCGTGGGTACGGCAGGGTCACGTGGGCTATATCGGGCCGGATCTCGGCGTCGACCCGCATTCCCCCTCGGTCGCGATGCTCAGTGTCGGCCTGGACGCGCCGCTCGTCCTGCATACCGCGAACGGGCCGATTCGCACCGGTAGTTCATTCGCTCCCGCTCGTACGATGCAGCGCATCGTCGCAACTCGCGGATGGATTCTGGCGCTGTTCGTCGACCCCACGGGTGCGCCCGCCACTGCCATCGCCGACGAGATGACTTCTGCCGCAGGTCCTTTCGGCCTGTCACACCGGCGACAGCGGGAACTCGTCGAGCTGTGCCGTGGTCGCATCGTGGACCCGGACCGCATCTACGCCCGAGCTGTCGCCGGCCCCGCACCCGTCACCGATCCACGCATCGAGCGGGTCGCCGCCACCATCCGCAGCGACCCGGCCCACGCCTTCCGTGCCGACCACATCGCCGCGAACCTGGGCCTGTCCACCACCCACTTCCTCCGGCTGTTCACCCAGCAGTGCGGTACCACATTCCGCGGCTATCAGCGATGGAACCGCATGATCCACACTGTCCGCGGCGCTGTGGCAGGCCACGATCTCACCCGATCCGCCCTCGACGCCGGCTTTGCCACCCCGTCCCACTTCAGTGAGACCTTCCGCGACATGATCGGGCTTTCCGCCACCAGGGTGCTGCGTTCCGGTATCAGCTTCGATCTCGGAACCGCTCCTGCGTCCTGATGTTCGGGTGTCTCCGAGCATTCGGTTGCCCGACAACGGGCTCGGACCAGTGGACCGACATCGTCCAGCCCGGCATCGGGCAGGCAGCCGGACCGGATCCTCGCTGTCCGGATTCTCCGCAGGGGTGTCACACCGGTTCGACAGGTAGCCACAGTTCGCAGGTCGCGGTGCTGAAGTCGTCCGCGCGCTTCAGGACCGCGACCATCGAGGGACCTGGCCGCAGACGCCACGGGTTGGAGGGGAACCACTGTGTGGCGGTCGCGGCCCAGGTCTCCTGCAAGGCCTGCGGATGGGGTCCGGCAGTGTGGAAGACCGCCCATTTGCCGTTCGGCACCTCGATGACATCGAGGTCTTCGGGGGCTGGGGTGTCCCAGGAGACAGCAATGCCGTGCAGATAGGTCAGTTCGCTGCCCTCGGTGCCGTCGGGATCCAGGTCGTCGCAGACTTGCAGCAGGCCCCGGGGTTCGGTGTCGCCAAAAGCCTTCAGCCGCAGATGCTCCTCCTGCGGCAGTGCGGTGATGTGCTGCTGGATGTGGGGGTTGATGCCCTGGTGAATGAGCGGAACCCTGGCTGCGTGTCCGACGAGCCGGAACACGGGTCGGTCGATGATGCGGGTGTCCATGGGGGTGCTCCCTTCAACGGTCAGGCGGAACCTGAGCTGCGGTTGTGTGCGAAGGGGGCCTCCATCGCGGCGAACGTCACCGGGGCCGGCGCCGTGGACAGCCCGGAACGCTCGGCCGAATGCTTCGGTCGAGCCGTAACCGTGTCGGACGGCGATGCTCAGCAAATCGTCCTCGCCCCGGACGACATCGCCGGCGGCAATGGTCATGCGGCGACGGCGCACGTATTCCGACAGCGGCATCGCGGCCAGGGACGAGAACATCCGGCGCAGGTGGTACTCGGTCGTGCCGAGCGTTCTGGCCAGCTCGTGGACGTCGAACTCCTCGGTGAGGTGCTCCTCGACGAGGTCGACAAGCCGGTTGAGTGCCGAGATCAAGAGGCCTCCTTCCGACATCAACCCTGGCCGAAAGTACCCCGGCCGCGCCCGATCGCCGCGAACCGATTCGATCATTTGCGTCGATGGGTGATCCACACCACCGCCGTAGGAGCCGCGGTGTTCTGACCTTGTCCCGAACCAGGAGGTAAGTTACCGGGACCCGAAGTGCGGTCTTCCCGACGTGGCCGGCGGCAGTCACTATCGAGTCCGGTGCCGACACGATCTGCGAAACCGTATTCGAAGGAAGCAAATGATGTCCAAGTCAGCTGGTTCGGTGACGGTTATCGGTCTGGGGCCGATGGGGCAGGCGATGGTTCGGTCGTTGTGTGCCTCCGGCACGAAAGTGACCGTGTGGAACCGCAGCCCCGAGAAGGCCGACGAGGTAGTCGAATTCGGCGCCGTGCGAGCCGAAACTGTGGGACAAGCTTTGAGCGCCGGCGAGGTGATCGTCCTCAGCTTGACCGACTATCCCGCAATGTACGACGTGCTCGAGCCTGTGGCAGAGCATCTGTCGGGCAAGATAATCGTCAACCTCTCGTCGGACGCGCCGGAAAGTACACGGACAGCGGGGGAATGGATCCGTGCGCGTGGAGGTCGATTCCTCGCTGGTGGAGTGATGGCCGACAGCGATGGCGTAGGGAGTTCCGCCGCCTATATCTTCTACAGCGGCCCCCGCGATGTCTTCGCTGCATGTGCCGACGTGCTCCGGCCGCTGGGCAGGCCGGAGTACCTCGGTGCGGACGAGGGGATCGCACAGCTGTACTACCAGGCGATCCTGGCAATGTTCCTACCCGGGCTGCTCGCCTTCGAGCAGGCACTGGCCATGATCGATCGATCAGGCGAATCGATCGAACGCTTCCTGCCGTACGCACAACGGTCGATGGGCGACATGGCGGATCTGTATGCCGCGGTGGCGGCCATGACAACCACCGGCGGGCGGCGCGATATGGCCTATCTGCGCATGATGGCGGCCGGCGCGCAGCATGTCGTCCGAACCGCCACGGCCGCCGGAGTAGACAAGGAGTTGGCGCACGCAGTGCGGACCTACTGGATTCGGGCACTGGCTGCAAGCGAGCGAGCGGGTGTACCGATATCGACCTTCCAACTGCTCCGAGGTGACCCGAAATAGTGGTGTTGTCGGCGTTCGCGATGACATCGGCACCGAAACCGAGCGGCATCACTCCTGACCAGGAAAGGTTTGAGGGACAACATGATCGGCTATTGCCGGGGGGAACGAGTGAAGGAGGCTGCTCATGCCCATCAGATACCGTCAGCGCAAATCCTTCGGGCCGCTGAAACTCAATTTCACCCAGTCGGGTCTGTCCTCGTGGAGTATCAAGATCGGCCCGTGGTCGTGGAACTCCCGCAGCAAGAAGAACAATGTCGACCTGCCGGGACCGCTCAGCTGGCGCCAGCGCTGAGCGATCCCGCGCTCGATCACCGAACTCGCGGAGTTTGTTCACCACCGCCTTGCTGCCGGATCAGCTGGATATCCGCTTTTTCGGGGATGTCGCCTTCGCGCGCATCATGCACGCAACCGGCGACGTCGCCACTCTGTTCTTCCGGCACGAAGCCGGAAGGTGGACGTTGTGCGCGGACGCTGACGAGGAGCTGTCGTTGGAACAGCTCGATGACAACGTGTGGCCTGCGATGCCGCCGGAGGCGACCCGTCTGATGCGCACTGTGCACGCGCTGTGGCGCAAGCCGATCGGCCGACTGACTATCGAGGATGTTCGTTGCCTGCTGCAGCAGAACGAAGGTGTCGATGTCTTGTTGCCGCGCGCGTTGATCCAGCTGCAATGGAATCCACTTGCCGAGGGCGACCTTTTTCCTGGCGACCTGCTGGTCGCGACCCTCCGAGTCGGCCACGAGCACTGGACACAGGATCCTGTCGCGGTCACTCGCATTCGGATCATCATCGACAAGCTCAATGATCTGGGTGATTGACCGAAAACAGTGCACCGCACGAGGAGATCTGGAACTGCGCAACAGATTTCTTCGCCGAGCTGCGTGGACGTGGACCACCGACGCCCGGTACGAGCGGAGTTGACGGTGGCCGACGGGGTGGCGGTGGCCCACCCCGGATGCGGGAAGGCACAGGCGGTGCGGGTGCGAAGTTCTGGATGAGTGTGCTCACCCACCTTCGCACCCGCGGCGTCGGGACCTGTTCTCCTGGCCTTGAAAGTCCGCCCGGCTTCTCCTTTACGTCCGGGCGGGTTGGTCGGCCAGATGTGCTTCGATGGCCTCGATGATGCGGGGGCGGAGTTCGGAGGGGTTGATGATGGCGTCGACCGAACCGACCTCGACAGCGCGCTGAATATTGTGCACGCGGTCGAATTCCGCGGCTACCTCGCCGAGCTTTTCCGCGCGGACCGACGACCGGATCTCATCGAGCTCCGCGGTCAGGGCCGCGCGCTCGGTGCCGGTCGCGCTCGCGACGCGTTCCTCCAGTTCCCGCACTCGCGCGTCGGCAGCGGTCCGCGCGTTGACCTCGCTGGAGAACACCACCGCGGCGGCCGGGGCGCCACCGAGCACCGAGGCGAACGAGCCTTCCAACGCGAGCACGGTCATGTTCGGGTTCAGCGCCTTCGAGAACACCACGAACGCGCCGCCGTGGTATCGGGAGATCACGCAGAACACGATGGGACCGCGGAAGTTCACGATGGCGCGGCCGATCTCGGCACCGTACTCCAACTGCAGCTTCCGCATCGACTCCGGCGAGCCGTCGAATCCGGACAGGTTCGCCAGCACTACCAGCGGCCGGTTGCCGCTGGCCGCGTTGATCGCCCGAGCGGCCTTCTTCGACGACAATGGGAACAGCGTGCCCGCGGTGTAGGTGTCGGGGCCGTCGGTGGACGGGAAGCCGCGCCGCGGCACGTTCCGTGATTCGATGCCCAGCAGGCACACCGGGATGCCGCCGAGCCGTGCGTCCTGCACCACGGCGGTATCGGCGTCGGCCATGCCCGCCCACCGCTCCAGCACCGGATGGTCCTGATCGGAGAGTGCCCGCATCACGGCCCGGATGTCGAAAGGCTTCTTCCGATCCGGGTTGGCGGTGGCGGAGAAGATCTCTCCGACGGTGGTGAAGTCGCTGTCCGCCGACACATGCGGGAAATCGGAGACATCGCGATCGACCGGGTCACTGGTCTGCGACCGTCGCGGCGCCTGCTCACCGGGCGCGACGTAGGTGTGCTCGTAGTGCGACATCAGCACGTTCCGCGCGGCGGTCAGGTTCGGCGCCCAGTACTGCGCCTGCCCGTTCGGGCCCATCACCCGGTCGTAGCCGCCGATACCGAAGTTGTCCTCGGCGGAGACGCCGCCGGAGAAGTCCAGCGACTGCTTGCCGGTGAGCACCATCGCCGAGTCCGGAGTCATCACCAGGATGCCCTTGGTATGCATGAGCATTGTCGCTTCGGCATTCCAGTACGGCTGCGCGCCGACGTTGATGCCCGCGACGACGATGTTGATCTCGCCCCCGTCCTGGGTGAACTCGACGATCCGCTTGAGCGCGGCGGCCACCCAGTCCATGTTCTCGGTGCCCGATCGCATCGAGATGCGGGCGCCGGAGGACAGCGCGTACCACTCCAGCGGGATCCGCATCTTCTCCGCCAGGTCCAGTGCGGCGATGACGCGGCGGCATTCCGGTTCCGACAGCGCGCCCAGCGATTTGGTCGGATCGCCGAGCAGCACCACCCGAGTGACGCCCTCCGGGTGCTGCGCGGTCGGCGTGGTAACCACACCGGCGACGATCGCCGCCGTGTTGCGACCCTTGGGCCGGTCGACCGGCACCAGAGTGTGGTCGGCGTCGAGGTCGTATTCGGTGAACTCGCCGAGCAGGCCGGTCAGTTCGTAGGGGTAGACGGTGTTGCGGCTCGCCGCCCGCAGCACTTTCTGCCGGTACTCGTCGAGAGGCTCGACCGGGTCGTCGGTGCGCTCACCGATCGTGACCTTCGTGCCGGTGGCGTCGAAGGAGATATGCACAGCGACCTTGACCAGCTCGCCGGTCTCCGGGGTGCGGTGCCGGGCGATGAGCAGGATCTCTTCCAGTCCGGCGCCCACGGTGGTCGGCTGGATGCGCTCGACGACGGTGTCCAGCTCGGCACGGGTGATGTCGAGCGGCGGCCAGATGTACATGACGATGCGGTTGGTGTGGGAGCGGGCGGACGACGCTCGCAGCGACCGAGCCCGGCGGATCGAGTCCAGGCAGGCGGCGACGGTGTTCTCCGCCGTCGGCAGCGCGAGCAACCGGCCGTCGTGGTCGCGCAGCGCGGTCAGGTCACGCACCTGCGTGAACGCGACGAGACGCTCGTCGGCCGGGTTCTCCTTCGCCACGCAGCGGAAGAGGTAGACCTCCTCGTCCGAGGACGGCTGCCTGGTGAGATCGAAATTGCGCAGCCGTGTCATCTGCATCCGCTGCGCGATGTAGGGGTGCAGGCCTCGGATCAGCCGCTCCTCGGCCATGCCGGTGTCCGACGGGCGGAACGTGAAGTGATGGTGCATGATCGCGCCGTTGCTCCCGGCCACGGTGGCGGTGATCCGGTGCACCCGCTCCGGCAGGGACCGCGCGGCGAGCACCTCATGCAGTGCGGCGGCCATCGCGTCGAAGCCCTCGGGCTGCTTCTCCCAGCTCAGGTAGATGTCGGCCTCGATGGACGCGGTGCCATCGGCCAGCTCGGCGAGACCACGCAGCACGGTGTCGAGAGCGTCGAACCGCACCGCGGCCGAGACCAGACTCGTGCCTTTGCGTTCGGCGATCACGAAGGTGCATCCGCCCGCCTGCTCGGTACGGACGCTGGTGAGGCCCTTGTTGCCGTAGTAGCGGCGGGTGAGCACCTCGAGCATGACGGTGTTGTCCGCCCCGCCGCGCACCAGGCGCTGGCCGAGCAACCGCACCAGCGGCTCGGTGCTGCGCACCATCTCGGCGATGCGGTCGGCTCGATCGGGGGTGTCCGGGTGCGCGTCCAGATGACTCAGGTGCCTGCGGACCGTGGCGTACACCTCGGCCCGGTTGCGCCGCAGCAGCGGCTGGCCGAACCAGGCGTACACCAGGCCGCGGGCGAGGTCGGCGATCACCGGGAAGCGCACCTGTGTCGCGCCGACCAGCCGCTCCAGCGCCGCGCTCACGGGCTCGCTCAAAGCCCGCTCCGGCACCGGCTCCCGCAGCCACTCGCGCAGCAGCGCGGTGATGACCTCGACGGTGTCGGACGGCCGTTGCTGGGCGAGGAAGATCCGGAACACCGCGGACTCGAGTTCGGGGGTGCGTTCCAGGTCGGTGACGCCGTAGTGCCCCAACGCCTTGGCCAGCTTGGCCCGGTACGACTCCGGCAGACCGGCCCGCTCCACGTCGAGGCTTCGCATGTAGGTGTGGAAGTACTCCCGCGCGCTGTGCACGTGGCTCTGACCGCCGCCGTCCTCGTCCCACGAGCGGTTGAGGCTCAGCTCGGCGAGGTCGGCGAAGACCTGTACGAGTTCGACCTCCTCGGCCAGCGGCCTGCGGTTGTCCGCCACGGCCGCTCGGCGCGCGGTGAGATAGTCGCCGAGGACACGGCGGTCGTCGTGCGGGTCGACGTCGAAGCCGAGCAGCAGGCTGCGCAGGTCCTGCAGCGTGCGGGCCACCCGCTCGTGCGGCTGGGCGGGCGCGGGCGCGACCGGCAGATCCAGTTCGACCGTCGCGACGGCCGCGCCGTCGGCCTCCTCGCCGTCCTCGGCGATGGGCTCCAGCCGCAGCAGCGGCGCGCCCGTCTCCACCTGGGTGCCGACGGAAACCGCGCACTCCTTCAACCGGGCCCGGAACGGCGCGCGCAGCACCGTCTCCATCTTCATGCTCTCCAGCACCAGAACGGGCGCGCCCGCCTCGACCTCGGCGCCGACCTCCAGCGGAGTGGCGACGACCAGCGCGGGCGCGGGGGAGCGGACGACACCGCCCTCATCCCGGCTGATCCGGTGGGTCACGCCGTCGACATCGACCAGGTGGATCGGTCCGTGCGTGCCCGTGGTGAGGCGGTACCGGGTGCCGTTGAGTTCCTAACGGATGTCAACTCAGTAGAGTCTTCTCGCTGCTGCGTTGTGTGGCTCGGTGCGTCGTGAGGTCGAAGCACCCGCTCGGCCGGTCGTGCGTCGCGTGACCCGGATTTCGGCA
>NZ_VUOT01000031.1:0-76190 GCF_009829295.1 Nocardia sp. CY15 | reverse complement strand
CCGTCGCCGCCGAACTCAACGGCCGACCACGCAAAACGCTCGACTGGGATACCCCAGCCGAGCGTCTGGCTACGCTAATCGCCGCCTAACACGACAACGAGTGTTGCGACGACCCCTCGAATCCGCCAGCCTCTGGCCAGGGGCCGTTCTCGTCAACCAGTTCAGCCGCGTCGATGACACGAGATGACACAGCCTCACCCAAGTCTTCGTCACCTCCCGCAGCGCTTCGTCCTGAGACCGTGTCTTACGTGGTTGTGATTCGTATGCGTGGTGGCGGAATCGGCTGTGCTGCATGATGACTGGTCGTGGTCGACGAGTTGTCCAGGCGTCTGGTGCCTGGCGGCGGGTGGATGTTCAGCGGGTGGGGATGAGCAGGTGATGGTTGTAGCCGGTGACCAGCGTGCCCCAGGGAGCGATCGAGAGTTGTGCGGAGATGGAGGGCGGTGGGTCCGGCCGCGTGACGAGCGTGGCTGTGACCGGAACATCGATCAGCGGTCGGTCTCCCGCGGGCGTGGGAGCGGGCCCGGCCAGCACGGTGGGTTGACCGCTGGCGAGGTCGTAGGCGACGATCCAGTTCCGATCCGCGGCACCGACGGTGACGAGTAGCGCGTTGCCACTGATCCAGGCCGGGCCGGACGGCGGAATTGTCCCGGAGATCCGCGGCGGCGCCGGCAGCGGCGCCGTCCACAGCTCGTGCCCGTCAGGCCCGGTCAGATGGGCGGTGTTGCCGGTGACCGTCAAAAGATAGCCGCGCGTCAGCGGATACCCGCCCGGGGCGTCGGCTCCGGTGTTGTCGCCGAGTTTCTGGGCGCCGAGCGGTCGGCCGGTGCGTGCATCCAGAATGTCGAGGTTGCGGGTTCGAGAGCTGGACCCGGCATCCCTTCGCAGGACCGTAGCGACGGGGTCGGTGGGATCGTCGGGGACGTTCGGGAGAGTCAGATGTTCGTGGGGAACCGATGTGCGGGTCCACAGCACCCGTCCCGATTCGGGGTCCAACGCGCCGACGATCCTCGGCTCATAGATCTCGGCGGTCTTCGATGTCGCGCAGCTGAACTGCACCGCGCCGGCTCGCACGGTCCACACGAGTTTTCCGTAGATGACCAGGCCGGGTGTGCAACCGAGGTCTTCGGCTTGGACCGTCCACATCGGGGCCCCGGTGCGGGGGTTGTTGCGCGTCAATCGTTCCGGACTGGGCTGGTTCGGGTCGGAATATTCCGACCAGCCCTGCTGCTGGTCCGGCACCTTTCCGATGTCGCGGCTCCATAGTTCCTGCCCGGTGTCGGCGGCATAGGCGTGCACCCGGCTCTCAGCGCAGGAGTCGTTGTCGCAGTATGGGTTGGTCCACCGGACCACAAGGACGCGGCTCGCGTCGGCGGTGCTCACAACGGGCTGCAGCGCTGGACGGCGGACGTACCAGCGAGTCGCTCCGGTACGCGGATCCATAACGGTCAACTGGCCGACGTGCGTGGTGTACAGACCGTAGGCGGTCACGCCGATGCTGTCGGGACCGCCGACATGGTGGGCGAGGGTGATCCGGGTGAGATCCAGCACCGGGGCCGCCGATGTGGGCTCGGGCAGCGCGGCCGCGGTGACCGTGGAGCCGACCACTCCGGCGGGTTTCGCGCTGACGACAGCGACCACCACGCACACCAGTGCCGCCGCCACCGCGAACGCTCCCGTGCCGACCGCATGAGCAACGCCGGACCGCTCGTCGTCCTTCACGTCTGCGCGAATGGCCTCCGACAGCGTGATGACGGTCGTCAGCGCCGCGACGCCGAGCAGCACTCCGGCGACCAGCCACAGCATCAGCAATCCGTATCGGGGCGAGGATGGCAACTCCTCGAACGGGATATAACCGCTGCTGTCCAGCACGCCCCACACAACCAGCAGCACTGTGATCGCCGCCGCCCACACCACGACACCGACGATCACCGCGGCCGCCGAATTCTGCCAGCCCCGCCGGCGCGAGCTTTCCACCACACGCCACAGCCGCCAACCGCCGATCGCCGCCGCGATCGCGATGATCAGGAATAGCGTTGCGGTGCTGCGAAACCGGGTGCCGTCCCACACGTGCCGGAAGTGCACGACTCCCTGGATCCTGGTGGGGACATCCATGACCTCGACCTTGGCGACGAGCCACCCCAAGGCTGCCAGCAACAACAAGCCGTCGCGTGCTCGCGCTGCTAACCATAGAGTCCTGGACTGCATCTCACTCCCCGTTGATTCTGCGTCCTGTCGTCATGCCAAGACCCCACCGACCTCAGCAGCCGGGAGGGTCGAGACACCCGGCAGCATCGCACATGCCACCCCACCATGCACCAGCTCCGTTCGACGGTCCACTCGCGGTGAGGGCTCAATACTGGGAAGCCGTAGCCCGACGACGACAAATGGCGAGTGGCACACCTCGAGCGGGCTACCTCACGCTTGCCTCAGCCATGTACCACTCGCCTACGTATCCGGTTCGAATTCCTTGCGATTGCCGCTGATCGAACCCCTACTGCGAACCTCGGACACCCGGCATCCGCCAGCGCATACGATATCCACCGCGTGGCACACTGCGTCCCGACACCGGCGTGGACGGTATCGCAGCGGGCATATGCCTACTTCCTAATCACGGGAGCGTGAACAGTTTTGACCGATGTCGGGGCTCGGCGTGGGACGGTACGGCGATGGGCCGCGGCGGGGGTTCTCGTCACCGTCGTCGCGGTACTCGGGATCGTGTTGCTGCCGAGGATCACCAGGGATCGGCCACCGTTCGATCCGGGCTCGGTTCCGGGGACTCAAGTCGTCTGGGTGACGGCGGCGGCGGGCGCGGACCGTGGGACGTTGGAACTGTGGCAGCGAGATCGATTTCGGCGCTGGGGGCGCACCTTGGCGGTACCGGCCTGGGTCGGGGCGGCCGGGATCTCGCGGGAGGCCAGAGAAGGCGCCGCGTACACGCCGGAGGGGACCTTCGCGTTGACCGAAGGTTTCGGCCGCTTGCCCGGCGTGGGCGCGCAGCTTCCCTATCTGTCGGTGGATGCGTCCAATACCTGGTGGTGGGTCTCCGACACCGAAAGCCCGCTCTACAACCAGAAATTCCAGTGCACCGAAGGCGAATGCCCGTTCGATACCACCCGCAGCGAGAATCTCGGGCGAACCGATCCGCAGTACAACTATGCGCTGGTCATCGACTACAACCGGTTTCCTGTGGTGCCGAATCAAGGCTCGGCCTTCTTCGTCCACGTCGAGGTCGGCAGGCCGACCGCGGGCTGTGTCGCGGTGAGCGACGAGATCATGCGGACGTTGCTGGCCACCCTCGAACCATCGAGGAAACCGGTCATCGGCATCTACGCGAGCTGAATCCAGCTGAGCCGGAACACTTCCCGGTATGGGGAACAAGGGCGGGCAGTCGTACCCGGCATTGCCGACACTTGCTCGGGTGGGAGTGCCGCAGTCTCGGTTCACGGTGCCCGCGAGCGCCGATGCGATTGTTGCTGTTCGCGTGTGACCGGCACCCGGTTTCGAACACGATGGTTTTGCTCGCTCGACGCTCGAGAGGGTAAGTGAGTCCGCGTCGCCGTATAACCGAAGAAGTCACCGAACAGCTCACAGAGCTCATCGGACGGACGGCGACCGCCGCTTCGCTTCCTGAGAGGCGGGTGGCCGGTCACCTCCGTACCGGGAATATCGAGAAGCTGCAAGCAGACCGCGAGTATTCCGATGTCATACGACGCTCCACGCCCTCGGCTGCGGCGCCGGGCGCTTCGAATGCCGGATCGGACTCTTCGGGCAGCGGTACGAATACTCCGCGCGGCCCTCGTCCCGACACCGGCTTGGGTCCGGAGGTCGATGAACTGGTAGCGGCCTCCCCTCGATACTCGTCCCGAAGCTCGACGACATCCAGCGAAAGGGATGGCAGATACGTCACGGCCCACCCGGAGAAAAAGGAAGTTATACGGATAGAACCAATAGAGTCATCACTATAAATCACCACTACAAGGGCAAGGCAGAGACGACAACCGCGACCCTCGCTCACGAGCTGGGGCATGCCCATGGCCCACGGCCACAAACGGTGCCCTATGACGACCAGACCTCACCCCTCCGGTGGATAGACGACAACAAGCACTTGCGCCTACGAGACGAAGGTCGTGCCCAATTCACTGCCGTCGGCGGATTGCGAGAAATATCGCAGAATCACCCGGATCATCCTCGGATAGCCGTGCCGGGCCGGCAAGGTGGACTCTACGAGTATATGTACGATATGCACCTCAACGGTGTCTCCGAGGACGAGACCATCGACCTCATGGCTCTGGGTTTCGAGAGGGAGATCATGAGTACGACCAGGGAAGAATACGGAACATTCTGGAGGCGATATTTCGAAGACGAATTCGTCGGACAGTATTTGCATTCCCGATTTCGAATGATGCTGGATCACGGGTTCATGAGTCCACGGCAGGCACTGGCGGAACAAGAGGCATTGTGGCACGCAACCCGCAGATCATAAAGGAGGATCGTCATCGACGACGACATGTTCTCGATCAGCCGGATTCGTTTTCTCATCGAAAGGGTGGCCTCTTCCGATATCACTCCGGAGACGGTATCGGAGATATTCGCGGTATCGCTACGCGAAGTCGACAGCACGAATACTCACGTTCGCGAATTCGAAGGACGCCCTGACGCCGGACCGTTCTCCACCGTGTCGCTCCGCGTCACCGGGGCGTCCGCGGTTGATGTCGCCGCGCTCTTGACTCTCATTCCCAGAAAAGAGGTTCGACTCACCCAAGCCGACTTAGCCGGTTCTTTCGCATTCTCCCGGGAAGACGTGGACGTCAATCCACATATACCCCCTGAAGGTACGATTTCGTATCGAGAAATGCTCGATGACAGGAGGATGGTGATCCTCGAGCTCACCTACCGGACGCGGTTGCTTCGTACGATCGCCATCCACGAGAAAGTCTCGACCGAGCCGGGCGGCGGGTGAGGACCGGCGCGGACCACCCGCAAGAAGGGCTCCCAGAATGGGAGCCCCTTTCGCTCGAATGGCGGGGTATGGCGTCTCGGCGGTTACGGCAGGGGTTCGGTGGGCTTGTCGGTGGCGGTCAGGACGCCTGCGTCGGCGAGATACGTGAAGACGGGGGCGGTGAGGCCCGGCGGGAGGAAGTAGAAGTGGGTTTTGGTCACGGTGCCGTTCTCGGTGGCATCGCACAGCGCGTGCAGGGCAGTCGGGTCGACGGTGAGCGCGGTCAGTTTGCCCGCCTCGTAGTCCATCTCCACCCACTTCGCGTGGATGGCGGCGCTCATGACGCTGCCGGTGAAGCTCTCCCGGTCGGAGGCGGCGCTGAGGCTCAGCTCCAAGCCGTCGTCCAGGTCGGTCGGCGTGTGCTGCCAGCGGCCGAATTCCCACCAGCGCACGAAGCTGACCGGGCCTTGCACGCCGCCGGGCAGCTTCGCGGTCGGTTCCACCGAGCGCACCCATGCGGGGGCCGCGGCCAGCGGATCGTAGGAGGTCCCGGTGACCTCGTTGTCCTCGTCCCTCCCGAATAGCAGCGCGCGCTCGCCGGGATATCTGACCAGCGAGTACCAATTGCCCTCGCCGTCGTCGCTGATCAGCCGGCCGCCCTCCACTGCGGCCGTCTGCCCGATCTCCTGTCCGCCCGCGACCCCATCGGTGTGCGTGGCGAAGGTGATCACGTCCAAGACGGTCACACGTGCCCACAGCACCTCGGGATGCGGCAACTGAAATCCCATGCCGGGCAACGTATCACCGGCCCCTTACTGCGACAACTGGATCGGCGACCGGCCGGACGACCCATTCCGGCCGGGGATTCCGTTCCGGCAAACCGGGGCGAGTAGGGCACTCACAGCGGTCTCACGAAAACAGGCGCGACAGGCAAATTCATGGCAATGAACCCGGCCCCGTTCACATCGCATTCTCGCGCAGCCGATCAGATGGAATCCGGTCCGGATTGTCCGGTGCGACGCGGGCGCAGCGCGTAGGCCGGGACCAACTGGTCGCGCACGTGCAGATCCGGACGGCCGTCGGCGAACTGGATGCTGTAGGTCACCCGGCCGATCCAGTCCCCGTCGACGGTGGGCAGCCAGTGCGTCAGGGTTCCGGGGCGCTCGCCGCGCATGATGACACCGGCGCCGTTCACGTGCCGCGGGATCCCCGGGTCACGGACCAGGATCGCGTCCAGCCGCACCCAGACCGGCCGCGGCGGGTAGGTCAGGGTCCGGTAGTAGTGGCCGGTCCTGCTCGGGTAGACCAGCTCCGGTTCCGTGCCTTCGGTTCGCGGCGTTTCATCGCTAGTCGAACCCATGTTCGAATATTAGCCAGAGGTGTGCGGCGAGCACCAGGCAACCCGGGTCTCGAATCGGGCATATGACCAAGGCCACCTGAGCCTGTCACCCGCGCTCGCGGCGATCTAATATGAATGTTCTAGAATGATCATATTAGAAGGAGTCGGAAATGTCGGCGAAGTTCGAAGTTGTCAAGGGTTTCTACGCCGCGACACAGACCGGTGACGGACCGGCGATCCTTGCCCTGCTGCATCCGGAGTTCGAAGCGCGAACCGCCCCAGGCATGCCGTGCGGGGCGGGCGGAGCCTTCCACGGGCCGCTCGCGACGATGACGCGGGTCTGGGGCGCGGTCGACCGGGATTTCGACACCGCGCCGTACGACGAGACGTGGCAGGAGACAACGGACGGCACCGTCGTGGTGACGGGTCACTATCGCGGCACGGCCCGCGCCACCGGCCGCGAGTACGAGGCCGAGTTCGTGCACCTGTGGCAGGTCGACGACGAAGGCCGCATCACGCGACTGCACCAGTACACCGACACCGCACGCTGGCACGCCGCGTTGAACGCCTGACCACGGGACCCGGCCGTCCGCCACCAGGTCGCGGCGACCTTGCGAACGGTCCGGCCGGTTTGGTTTCCGGTCGCCCGGGCACGCCTTTGCCGTAACGATCCTGGCACCGGGGGTAGACCGGAGGACGACATGGCGTATCCGCCGGGCGGGCAACCGCCGGACGATCGACCGCACTACCCGCAACAGCCGTCGCCTGGGTACGGACCACCCGGACCGGGGGTGCCTCCACCCGGCCCGGGTCAGCCGCCACCGGGCTACCCGCCCTGGGGTTATCCCCCGCCACCGCCGAAGAAGAGCAACACCGGATTGATCGCAGGCTTGGTGGTGATAGTCGTGCTGGTGATCACGGGCGCGGTGATCGCGGGTGTGTTGTTGACCTCGCAGGGCAAAGGTCCGCTCGCCTCGAACGAGAAACGGGTCGAGCTGGCGATCCGCGACTTCTACGAGACCCTGGACTCGCGTGGCTTCCGAGCGGCGGCCGAGCTGGCGTGTACGCACGAACGCGCCGCGTTCGAGGCGATGACCGAGAGCGAGAAGATGGAGATCGACAGCACCTCGGTTTCGGTGTCCATCGATAGGATCGAGGACATCGTCGTCTCCGGGGACACCGCGACCGCGAAGGTAACCGGCAAGCTCACCGTCGCGGTGCCCGGCGAGCAGCCCGATACCGAAACCAGCACGACCGAGCACCTGAAGAAGGAAGACGGCAAGTGGAAGGTCTGCTCCGCGGAGGGCACGCGCTGATCGAATGCACGCACGCATGACTTGCTGCGGACCCAACCGCAGAACCGTTCTCGGAGCACTGGGCCTCGCCGCACTGCTCCCCTTCGCCGGTCGCACGAAAAATGCTCGGGCACAGTCGAATTCAGCGATCGCCACGGATCTGGAAGTGGTGACGATCACCGACACCTCGGTGATCCTCACGTGGACCACGCTCGCGCCCGGCGCGGACGGCCGGCTGATCCCCGTCGATGCCGACACCCACGTGCGGATCGGTCCCGCCGACTCACCGCGCACCCCGGCGCCGGTCTTCGCCGACGATCGCCGCACACCGTTCCACCATGCCGAGATCGACGGGCTCGAACCGGGCCGCGCCTACCGTTTCGAAGCCTGGTCGGCGGGCCTGCGCGCCGCGCCCGCGCTTTCGCTCACCACGGCCGACCCCGCCGCGCCGGAAGCGCGCGGCGAGTTCACCACACTGGTGCCCCCACCCGGCCGCAGGCTGCGCACCCTGGCACTGGCCAACGACGTGCACTACGGCGAGCAGGTCAGCGGGCTGCTCGTCGGCGAGCTGCCGCCCGGCTTCCGCCAGGGCCCCGGGCTCGCTCCCTATCCCGAGGTGATGCTGGCCGCGGTACTGGAGGATCTACGCCGCCCGGACCGCGGAGCCGAACGACTGCTGCTCGCGGGCGACCTGACCGCCGAAGCCTCCGAGCACGACACCCGCTCCGTGCGGGCCCGCCTCGACGCGTGGGGAGCGCTCGGGCGGGACTACCTGGCCGTGCGCGGCAACCACGACCGGCCGCACGTCGGCGCCGAATACGCCGGTTGCACGCCCGCGCCCACCGACCACCGCGACTGCTGGGCCGACGTCTTCTCCGCACGGCAGCAACTGGTCGAACACGAGGTCGGTGGACTGCGGATACTCGGACTGGACACCAGCATGCTCGACGGGGCGGGCGGGTCCATCGAACGGCCCCAGTTCGATCGCCTCGCCGAACGCCTGCGCGCCGACCCGGACCGGCCGACGCTGCTGTTCGGCCATCACCCGGTCACCGCCGAGTCCGGACTGACCAACCTCGCCGGGCCGGGATTCGTGCTCGATCGACGCGACAGCGACGAGTTGCAGGCGCTCTACGCCCGGTGCCCGGGCGTCTTCCTGCACCACAGCGGCCACACCCACCGCAACCGCCGCACCAGGCCGGACGCGCCGTGCGCGGTGGAGTTCCTCGAAGTCGCCGCGGTCAAGGAGTATCCGGGCGGCTACAGCCTGCTGCGCCTCTACGAAGGCGGCTACATGGTCAATTTCTACAAGACGCGCACCGAGGAAGCGCGGCGCTGGAGCGCGCTCACCCGCGGTGAGTACTTCGGGCTGCTCCCGGATTACACGCTCGGCACCTGCGCCGACCGCAATCACGTTGTGCTGCGCGATTTCTCGGGACTGGCGTAGCGGGCGGGAGACTTCGCCACATCCGGGAACGTTTGCGCACGTAAGACGCGGTATCTTCCTTAGGCAAGCCTCAGCATGCACGAGGGACGCGGTCGGAAGGACGAGAATGAAGTCGGTCAGATGGAAGACGATTGCCGCCGCATCGGCCCTCATGCTGACAGCCCTCGGCCTCACGGCTTGCTCCGATTCCTCCGGCGACGCGAACGAGATCACCGTCTACAACGCGCAGCACGAATCGCTCACCAAGGAGTGGGCCGACGCGTTCACCAAGGAAACCGGCATCAAGGTGACCTTGCGCCAGGGCGGCGACACGGCACTGGGCAATCAACTGGTGGCCGAGGGCGCGGCGTCCCCCGCCGACGTCTTCCTCACCGAGAACTCGCCCGCCATGGCGCTGGTGGAGAACGCGGGCCTGTTCGCCGACGTGGACGCGAAGACCCTGGACCAGGTGCCCGCGCAGTTCCGCCCGTCCACCGGCAAGTGGACCGGCGTGGCAGCGCGCTCAACGGTTTTCGTCTACAACAAGAACAAGGTCCAGCCCGGACAGCTGCCTGCCTCGCTGCTCGATCTGGCACAACCGCAGTGGAAGGGCCGCTGGGGCGCGGGCGTGTCCGGCGCCGACTTCCAGGCGATCGTGGCCGCTCTGCTCGCGCAGAAGGGTGAGGACGTCACTCGTGCCTGGCTGAAGGGCATGAAGGAGAACGCGACACCCTTCCCGAACAATGTCGCCACCATGAAGGCGGTCAACTCCGGCGGCCCGGACGGCGGCGTCATCTACCACTACTACTGGTACCGCGACCAGGCGAAGACGAAGGAGAGCAGCGCCGATACCGCCTTGCACTACTTCAAGAACCAGGACCCCGGGGCGTTCGTCAGCGTCTCCGGCGGCGGCGTGCTGAAGGCGAGCAAGAAGCAGGAGGCGGCGCAGAGGTTCCTGGCGTTCATCGTGGGCAAGGCCGGGCAAGAGGTGCTGCGCGACGGCACGTCGATGGAATACCCCGTCGCCGGCGGCGTGGCCGCGAACCCGGCTCTGCCGCCGCTGGCCGAGTTGCAGGCTCCCGCGATCGATCCGTCGAAGCTCGATTCGAAGAAGGTCTCGGCGCTGATGACCGAAGCGGGTCTGCTGTAACCGTGACACTCCGGACCGTTGTCGCCGCGCCCCGGATCGGCAGGCCAGGGCCGGTGGTCACGGGGATCGCGCTGTTGCTGGTGGCGGCGACGTTCGTGCCGCTGGGATACATCGTTTCGACGGTCTGGTCCACCGGCCTCGATCAGGCGGCCGAGCTGGTGTTCCGGCCGAGAGTCGGTGAGTTGCTGGGCAATACGGCGGCCCTGGTGGTGTGCACTGTACCGGCCTGTGTGGCGCTCGGGGTCGGGCTGGCCTGGGTGGTCGAGCGCACCGACGTTCCGGGGAAGTCGTGGTGGGGGCCGGTTTTCGCGGCGCCGCTCGCGGTGCCCGCCTTCGTCAACAGCTACGCCTGGGTCAGCGTCTTCCCGACCATGCACGGCCTGTGGGCCGGCGTGGTGATCTCCACGATGTCCTACTTCCCGCTGGCCTACCTGCCCGCGGCCGCCACGCTGCGCCGCTTGGACCCGGCGGTGGAGGAGTCGGCGCGAGCGCTGGGCTCGGGGCCGGTCGCGGTGTTCGCGCGGGTCGTGCTGCCGCAGTTGCGCTTGGCCGTCCTCGGTGGCGGGTTGCTCATCGCGCTGCATCTGCTCGCCGAGTACGGCGCCTTCGTGATGATCCGGTTCGACACGTTCACCACGGCCATCTTCGAGCAGTACCAGTCCAGCTTCGCCGGTCCGGCGGGCAGCATGCTCGCCGGTGTGCTCGTGCTGTGCTGCCTGGCACTACTCGGGGCCGAGGCCGGGCTGCGCGGCCGGGCCCGCTACGCCCGGATCGGCGGCGGAGCGCCGCGCGCCGCCCCCCGGATCCGATTGGGGCTCGGCACGTTGCCGGTGCTGGTCGCGCTCGTCGCCGTGACGGCGGGCGCCCTCGGCGTGCCGCTGTGGACCATCGGGCGCTGGTTGCGCATCGGCGGAGCGGCGGTGTGGGATCTCACCGACCTCGGCGACGCGCTCGGGCAGACGGTCGGCCTCGCGGCCGTCGCCGCGCTGCTCACCACCCTGTGCGCGTTCCCGGTCGCGTGGATCGCGGTGCGCTCCACCTCGACGTTCGCCCGGCTGGTCGAGGGCGCCAACTACATCACCAGTTCGTTGCCCGGCATCGTGATCGCACTGGCCATGGTGACCGTGACCATCCGATGGACGCCCGCGCTCTATCAGACGGTGGGCATGGTGATCGCCGCCTATCTGCTGTTGTTCCTTCCCCGCGCGCTGGTCGGTGTGCGCGCCGGGCTCGCCCAGGTGCCGGTCGGTCTGGAGGAGGCTTCCCGGTCGCTGGGTAAGTCGGGCCCGGCGACGTTCTTCCTCGTCACGCTGCGGCTGACCGCGCCCGCCGCGGCCGCCGCCGCCGCGCTGGTGTTCGTCGCCGTGGCGACCGAACTCACCGCGACGCTGCTGCTGGCGCCCAACGGCACTCGCACGCTGGCGATGCGGTTCTGGGGCCTGTCCGGTGAATTGGACTACGCGGCCGCCGCACCGTACGCCCTGATCATGATCGTCACCGCCGTGCCGGTCACGTACCTGCTGTTCACCAACTCGCGGAAGGCGGCCGGGATATGAGTCGCGTCGCCGTCACCGATGTGTCGAAGACGTTCGGCCACACCCGGGTTCTCGACGGGATCACCCTCGACGTGCCGGACCACACGGCGACCGCCGTGGTCGGGGCGTCCGGGTGCGGCAAGACCACTCTGCTGCGGGTGATCGCCGGATTCGAGTCGCCGGACGCGGGTTCGGTGTCGATCGGAGCGCAGACCGTCGTCGGCGAGCGCGTCGCGGTGCCGCCGCAGCGCCGCAACGTCGGCTACGTCGCCCAGGACGGGGCGCTGTTCCCGCACCTGACCGTCGGCCAGAACATCGCCTACGGACTGCCCGGCCCGCGCCGCCGCAGCCGCGGGCGGGTGCACGAACTGCTGGAGATGGTGTCGCTCGACGCGTCCTACGCCGACCGGCGGCCGCATCAGCTCTCCGGCGGCCAGCAGCAGCGCGTCGCCCTGGCCCGCGCGCTGGCGCGCAAGCCGTCGGTGATGCTGCTGGACGAGCCGTTCAGCGCGCTCGACGCGGGCCTGCGCGCGACGACCAGGCAGGCCGTGGCCGAGACGCTGCGCGAAGCGGGCATGACCAGCATCCTGGTGACCCACGACCAGGAGGAGGCGCTGAGTTTCGCCGAGCAGGTCGCGGTGATGCGCGAGGGACGCTTCACCCAGGTGGGAAAGCCCCAGGAGGTCTACGCCACGCCGAAGGACCTGTTCACCGCCCGATTCCTCGGCGACTGCGTACTACTGGAAGCGGTGGTCGAAGCCGGCGTGGCCAAGTGCGCGCTGGGGCGGATCCCGGTGCAGCGCGATGCCCCGACCGGGACGGTGACCATCATGATGCGGCCGGAACAGATCGTGGCCCAGCCTGTTTCGGAAGGACAGCCGGACAGCGGCCGGGTCCGCGCCGTCGAGTTCCGCGGCGCCGACGTGATCCTGTCGATCGATCTGGACGGCGCCGCCACCCCGGTCCACGTGCGCCGGGCCAGCGTCGACGCCCCGGCCGTGGGCCGGCGCGTGCGCCTGGAAGTGCTCGGCTCGGCAGTGGCGTACGCCGAGCCGACAAAGAAAGACTGATCGAAGACACCGTCGGCACAGATGCATCCCTGGCGGCATCACGTCCGCTCGGATCAGACCACACGCCGGCCGGACAGTACGCCTCGAAGTGTTCGGCTCGGCGGTGACGTGTACCGAGCCGAACACCGAGGACATCCGGAGCGAGCGGCGGGAATTGAACCCGCGTAAACGGCTTTGCAGACCGTTGCCTAAACCACTCAGCCACGCCCGCCTCGCTCTAGATAGTGTCCGCGGCGGTTCGCCCTGCCCAGCGTTACGCTCACCGTGATCCGAAGCCTGGTCGGATGTCCCCGTCCGCGTGCGGCGACATGGAATGATCGGGACATGTCTCGGCCACGCCCGCTTCCGAACGACCCGATCGAGGAGGCCCACCGTCAGTGGGTCGGCCACGGCTGGGGCGATGTCGCCGACGGCATGGCCGCGGTGACGTCGCTGGTGCGGGCGCAGCAGATCGTGATGGCGCGGGTGGACGAGGCGCTCAAACCCACCGGATTGACCTTCTCCCGCTACGAACTGCTCAGGCTGCTCAGTTTCAGCAAGACCGGGGCGTTGCCGATGGCGAAGGCCAGCGCGCGGTTGCAGGTGCACCCCACCAGCGTGACCAACACCGTGGATCGGCTGGAGGCGGCGCAGCTCGTCGAGCGCGTACCGCATCCCAGCGACCGGCGCGCCACCCTGATCGAGATCACCGACGCCGGGCGGGAATTGGTGGCGAAGGCGACCGAGGAACTCAACGCGAAAGTCTTCGCGCGGCCCGGGCTCGCGCCGGAACGGCTGCATACTCTCCTGCAATTGCTCGCCGAATTCCGACACGCAGCGGGCGACTTCGACACGGCGGAGGGAACAGCGCGCTGGTCGGCAACGGCCCCAGAGTGATTCGACGTACCGGTCGGTCGCATACTCGATCGAGCGGAGCATGCGGTGACCTCCGGGCACACCACCGGCGAATTGCCTGGCATGCCGTCTTGGCAGCGGAGGGGAAAGGGTCCACCATGTAAACCATGGTGCTGGTCTTGGGGGTATCGGCGGGCGCTGGCGGCGCCCACGCGATGCTGACACACTCCGATCAGCCACACCTACCCCCGATCGATCGCTGCGAAGTGCCGCGACGAGCCGGCGGTGGTGTCGAGGAACCGGTCTTCCAGGCGATCCACCGGATGAACGGCGCCGCCGACCGGCGCGACGAGCTGATCTCGGGAACGGCGGTGACCTGCCGCTGTCCGCTTCACGCCGACGCCATCCGCGCCGGCGTGGGCGGACGCGGCGTGACCATCGTCGACGAACCGCTCGCCCAGCTGCGCTATCTGCGCTTCACCGGCCGGCTTCCGGACAGCGGCTCGGTGATCCTCTACGACCTCGGCAGCTCGGGGCTGACCATCACCCATGCCGATTGCCGCACCGACACGATCCTGTCCAGCAAGCGCAGCACAGTACTCGGTGGCGACGGCTACGACGCGTTGTTGCGATGGCGGCTGGCCCGCGACGGCGTACTGGCCGACACGCAGGCCATTCGGCGGCACCGGGAAGAACTGAGCGAGGCCAGGGTGGTCACCGCGATCGACAACGACACCGGAGAACGGGCCGTCGTCACCCGAAGCGACCTGGCCGAGCTGTGCGCGGCGGGCATCCACCACTCCGCGTCGTTCGTGCGCCAGATCATCGACGAGACCGGCGTGCGACCGGAGGCTCTCGTGCTGCTCGGCGGCTGCACCCGAAACCCCGATATTCGCGCCGAACTCACCGAACTTATCGACCTGCCGGTCATCTACGACCCCGAACCCGACTTCGTCTCCGCGCGCGGCGCCTTGCTGCTGGCCGCCGAACGACGGGGCGGCGACGTCCGGATGGCGCGGATGCGAGCCGGAGCCACGCTGGTCCCGGTCACCGTCGACCGGCGCAAGCTCTTCGCGGCGGCCGCGGTCACCGTCGCGCTCGGAGCCACCATCGCAGGCCTGCTCGCCACGGAGAAGGACGCACCCCCGCCGGAAGGAGACAGGGTGTCCACGCCCGCGCAGATCGTCGCGCCCACACCGGGGCCCTTCGGCTGACCCGCGACGGGTGCGCCCGGCCGAACGGATCGGCCGGGCGGTACCGACGTCAGCGGTTGGTGAACTTCGCGGGACGCTTCTCGACGAAGGCGCTCATGCCTTCCTTCTGGTCCTCGATCGCGAACAGCGAGTGGAAGACCCGGCGTTCGAATCGCAGGCCCTCGGCGAGGGTCGTCTCGAACGAGCGGTTCACCGCCTCCTTGGCGATCATCGCGACCGGCAGCGACATCGACGCGATGGTCTCGGCCACCTCGAGGGCGGTGTCGAGCAGTTGCGCGGCGGGCACGATGCGCGAGACCAGCCCCGCCCGCTCGGCCTCCTCGGCATCCATGTTGCGGCCGGTGAGCACCAGGTCCATGGCCTTGGCCTTGCCGATCGCGCGGGTCAGGCGCTGCGAGCCGCCGATGCCGGGGATGACGCCCAGCTTGATTTCCGGCTGCCCGAACTTCGCGGTGTCGGCCGCGATCAGGATGTCACAGATCATGGCCAGCTCACAGCCGCCACCCAGCGCGTAGCCCGCGACGGCGGCGATGGTGGGCTTGCGGAACTGCGCCAGCCGATCCCAGCGGGCGAAGAAGTCGTCCATGAACATGTCCATGTACGACTTGGGCTGCATCTCCTTGATGTCGGCGCCCGCCGCGAAAGCCCGCTCCGAGCCGGTGATCACGATGGCCCCGATCTCGTCGTCGTGCTCGAGCTCGTCGAGCGCGGCGATGACGTCATCGAGGACCTGTGCGTTCAGTGCGTTCAGCGCCTTCGGGCGGTTCAGCGTGATCCAGCCGACCCGGCCCTTGCGTTCCAGCAGAATCGTCTCGAACTCACGCCCGCCCGTCGCCCGGCCGTCGCCCCCCACGGAATCGCTCTGCGATGCGTTCATCCCTCATGCACCCTCTTGGTCGGAACGGTTACGGATATCGGTGACGATACAACAGCGTGATTCGACGACCGCCCCGCTACATCCCTCCATCACCCTAAAGCGTTGATTTACAAAGGAATTCGCGTACGGAAGCATCCCTGAACATCCCTCTCGCTCCCTCGGCATCCTCCGGAAAATGACGGCGAATCCTCCGCCCTCATTCCCTGTAAGTCCCGGCACCAAGAGATGGAACCACAACCGAACCAATGTCTAATGCACAAGACGATCAGAATGTCAAATTGACCCCATCTTGACGATTCTGGCAACTCAATAGCAAACATTCATGCATTACGGCCCACTATTGCGTAATGCACCCTACATACCGCTGTGTGGACCAAACGGGTGTCAGACACCCTTCACGGTGGGGTGTCACACCAAACCGCGCAGCGGAAGCGCTAGCATGTTTTCCCAGGTCAAACAGCGTGTGACGTAAACCACAAAAATTGCTTCAGCAACTAATCTAGCTGCGACTTTGAAGGAAACTGGCAGTTCAGAACTACACGGATGTAAGCCCACTAGGGGTTGTGGTGACAATATTCGTCAGACACAAGGTGTAGGGTTCAACCGTCAGATGAGGTCATGAAAAAACGACCAGCCTCACACCAAATGAGGCATCCGGCGTGAGGCTAGGTCTTATACGCATACTTTGACGGGCATGCAAGCGAGACCTTACCCTCTCCCGGCCGTTTCGTCATATGCGAAGCGGCCTGTCGGGTGGTCTGGCGGAAAGAAAGAAGGCGAAATGCCTACTACGAGGATCGTGCGCACGACGCGCACTGTTCGTACTGTCCGCATTCCTGTTCGGGTCACTCGCGTGGTCCGCACGGTGACCGTCAAGCCGGCGCGGTAGGGGGCCATGATGGCTACTAAGCATCAGCCCCCGCAGGTGCCCAAGAAGGGCGGCGGCACGCAGGACCGCGACCGCAACAAGGATGGTCGCTGGCGCGAGAAGCGCGACGATGCCGGCAAGAAGCGCAAGTAGCTTCTGAGCCCTCGATCAGTGGACCCCCAGACCGCTCATGGCCTGGGGGTCCACCCGTTTGGAATGGCCATGATGTCGTGTCGCAGTCTCCTCGGGGGTGGGTCACGGTCTCGCGGAGAGGTGCCGGCGGTTTGTGTCCCCCTGACTACTTCTACCCGCCTTCCTCATACTGGCCATCCCTCAGCGGAGGGAGGGCGTGTCAAGGATGCCGATAGGCACCGCGTAGCGGACACCGGAGGTGGTCCTTGACTCGTCCGAGTGGAGCGAGACGATTTGGCCATGAGGAAGGTGGGTTGGTAACCCCTCCACACAGCGGATCTGGTTGTTCGGCAACTGGTTCCGGGGCACCATCGAGGGATGAGCGAGTCTCGTCAGCAGCGTCGTGCCCGTGAGCGTGCCGAGCAGAAGGCTGCCACCCGTCCAGGTCCGAACCTTCGCGCAGTCCCGGATCCGCCCACGTCCGATGAAGTGGGTTCGGTGAGGGTGGCGGTCGAATTGAGGTGGCTAGAAGACTTCTGGAATGCCACGTGGGGTGAGGCTGAGTCGGACGAGGCCATTGTGGAGGGGCGAGACGACCTAGAGGAGTTGATCGACGTCGTCGTCGGGCACATCGGCGAGGAGTGGGGAACCAGCGCCGATGTGCTGATCGATTGGGATCTCGATTCGGACGCTGAGGCGGAAGTGGTGGAGTTGGGGATCATGCTGCTGCCAGGGCGTGGGTCCGAGATTGCGCTGATGGAGGCCGCTCGGCTTCGCCGGACCAAGGATGACGGTCGCGATGGGTGAGTGAGCCCAGCTCGTTCTTTAAAGAACTTCCTTAAGGCGAATTCGGCAGTTGTCGTGGTGCTGTTGCCCCGCACGGGCGGAAAGGGTGTTCCCGTGCGGGGCAACTGCTTTCCCGGTTAGTCAGACCGGGGTCCGAGCCTGGGAACCGGCGTCGGTGACGGTTCCGCTGTCCGGCGTCGTTGCCGGTGGCTCGGAAGCAGGGTGGGGGCCGAAGCCCCCGGGGGTTAGGTGGCGTCGAGACCGCATCCGTTGCAGAGCAGCAGTCGTCGGCCGAGGTACCAGGTGGTGTCGAGGAACCCTGCTTGGCAGGTGTCGGGGGTGTAGGGCCACGGGTGGTTCGGGAAGTAGGCGACGAGGCGTTCGGGGGTGACGGGGTCGGTGCGGTGCTTGCAGGGCGGGAAGGGGTCCCAGACTCCGCCGATGGTCGAGATGTCGGCGTATTCGTCGCTGCGCATGAGGGTGGTTCCTTTCCGGTGGTTGTCTGACTGAGGGCGTCTCGATCACGCTCGTGGTGGGTGTCAGGAGTCGGCGAATGCCGATCACGTAGTGACGCCGTAGGCGCTCTTGATGCCCACTGCGTGCGTGATAGCCCTCGAATCAGTCAGGCCACCACCGGGGAGGGACCTGGCGACGTAGCGGCGAATGCGTCGGCGTCGGGCGTGACGGTGGCCGATCACTGCGACCGAGTGACGGGGGACGGGACCACTCCGCGGTCGTGGGCATGTCGGGGCTGTCCGTGGCCCTACACCCCCGTCACCTGCTGACGGACCGGGCCACCTGGTACCTCGGCCGACGACTGCTGCTCTGCAACGGATGCGGGACGGGACCACAGCCGGTGGACCGGGCACCTGGCCGGACGGATCGGTGATCGACGGCGGGAGGTAGGTCGGGTACGACTGCCGGCGTGCCCAGCACTGCTCGGTTATGCAGAAGTGGCCAGACAGGATCTTCGGCGCCCGCGGCGGACGAGTGCTGCCGACGCGCTCGACGCGCCCGCGGCGCAGCGAAGCAAGCCGCGGTTGCGTGTCGTAGCGCGGCGGCGGCGCGAAGCGCCGCCGCGGGCGCTCTTGAGTCTGTATGGCGAAATTCGGCAACAACTGCCAGGAGGTGCCGCGCGTAGCATGGCAGCCGTGAACGAGGCTATGGCCGAACTGCTGTCTTCGCTGACCGAATCGCGGCGTGCTCACTCGATCGCGGTGGGCCGGCGAATGGAGGGTGTCGCAGGACTGTTGCCCGCGGAACTACGTGCGGATGCGATCACGGCGGCGTATCTGCACGACGTCGGCTATGGGTATCCGGACGTCGGCTTTCACCCGATCGACGGTGCCCGGTTGTTGCGTTCGCTCGGGTATTCGCCGGTCGTGTGCCACTTGGTGGCGTTTCACACGGCGGCAGAGGTGGAGGCGGATGTACGGGGCCTTGGTGTGGGCCTGTTTGAAGAGTTCCGGCTGCTCGGCGTGGCAGGACTCGACGCAGCAGATGACTTCATGTGGTGGGCTGACCTCTCCACCGGGCCAAACGGCGAGGACTTCACGGTGGATGAGCGACTGGCCGAGATCTTGAAAAGGTACGAACCGGGAAGCGTGGTTCATACCGCCATCACACGGGCAGAGCCGCGGTTGCGGATGGCGGCTCAGCGGGCGTCTGGGTCAATGTAGGGTTCGCTCTCGTTCAGAGCCCAATCGATCCGCTTTCGCTGGCTGGGGTCCATAGTCAGAGATGGGATCTGATCGACCGGCACCCATTCGACGCGTGTGCTTTCGCTGCTGGTAGTCGGCTGTCCGCCGGTTGCCTCACCGCGATAGACCACAGTGAACTCCTGCCGGACCTCATCGTTGCTGGTGTAGTGGATGACATGGGTCGGGTCGGTGAAGATTCCGACGATTCCGGTTACATGGATTTCTACCCCGGTCTCTTCTTGAGTCTCTCGGACGGCGGTGTGGCTAAGGGACTCGCCCGGGTCGTGGGCACCTCCAGGCATTGACCAGTTGCCGTTATCTGACCTGCATATAAGTAAGACCGAGCCCTGTCGGTGGACGAACGCTGCTGCGCTAGGTCGGACGCTATTGGCTGCTGGAGCGTTGGGGTCCTGGTGGTAGTCGATTCGGCGTCCCATGAGGTCAGGATAATGCGGGGCGTCCTGTAACCCAGGCAGCTTCAAATGACTCCATGTAGTAGGAGAAGAGGCGGCCACCCGGGACGCGTTGCAAATGCTGAACTGGAGACTTCGCCGCGTAGGCACCGTAACTGTGGGTGTTGACAAGCATTGAATCACCAAAACGGTAGATGCTGTTGTACAGCGTCGTGCGGTGGGTGCGGATATCGACCATCGGCAAGTCCATTGTGTCCCGGAGATATTCCAGCGTTGACTGGCACCGCTGAGGTAGCGACGGCAAGCCCTCCTCGCGGGCTCGGGCGAGTACTTCTGGCGAGTCGCTCTCTCCAAGGAGGATTCGAACCTGCACGCCCGTAGCTGCTTTGGCGCGGACGACGTTCACGAAGTTGAGAGACTCCACAAGGAAGCCGCCTGCGTATACCAGGACATCAATGTGGCCAGCGGACTGCTGCATGAGCGAACGCCAAACCTCGTGGGGTACCTCGGGTCGAGTCGGCCAGATCTGCACAAGCTCTGATAACGAGGCGGTTGCAGATCGACTGCCCGCCAAAAGTTCGGGCCAGAGGTAGGTCTCGTCGCAGCCCAGTTCACGGGCGACCTTGAGTCGAAGGCCCGGATGCGGGCATCGGTCTTGAGTGATCCATCGCTCGACCGTCTTGGTGCTGATCTTAAGCCGTTCTGCCAGAGCGTGTTTCGTGAGATCTGCTGCTGCCATTGCGCCGCGAAGCCGTTCGTTGGGCATGCACTAATGCTACCGCAAAGTGTCCCAAAGTGTCCCAAATATTGGGTTATTCCGTCCCTATGTGTCGCGGGATTCTAGATGTGTCGGAGGTTACAGAACCTCATTTGGTGTCTAAATTACCGCTCACACAAGGGGATTCACATGGCAATCAGCAAGGGTCACAAGTTCTCGATCGAGTCGCGGGTGGCGTTCCCGAAGCGTCTGATTCTGATGGCTCCGATCGGGCCGGCGATCAAGTACAACCCGGACCGCAACGCGCTGCCGGAGCAGAAGTTCGACTTCGACCCGAAGACGGGGGAGGGCACGGGATTGCCGTTGTGGACGGCGACGGTGACCGACCCGCACGAGGCCAGCGAGGGTAAGGGCAAGCGCGCGTCGTTCGAGATCACCTTCATCTCCCAGCATCAGCCGGTGCCGGCGGGTGAGCAGATCGTGGACGACATGTGGTTCATCGAGTTGGAGGGCTTGACCGCGGAACCGAAGGTGATGGGTCAGGGCGAGTTCAAGTACCTGGGCTACGTCTATCGGGCGACGGGGATCAAGGGCGACAACAACACCCCAAAGCCCAACGCCGCGGCCGGCAACGGCACCACCGCGAAGGCCGGTGCGTGATGAGCACCAACGTGTGGATGCAGGTCAGCTCGTCGGCCCGCGGTGATGACGAGCGGGTGGAGGCGAAGTACTTCTTCGGCGTCGGCATGGTCGTTGTCTCGACCGGTTCCGGGGATCTGTACATGACGCCGGACATCGCGGCCGATCTGCACGACCGGTTGGCGAAGGCGCTGAACGACTACACCGCCACGTCGGGTACCGGCTCGAAGGCAGTGGCGTGATGTTCGGGGATGACCGCTCGATGCGGATGCGGTTGGCGCTGGTGGCGGCGGTGTTGATCATCGTCGGTGTCGGCGTCGCCGCGTTCGTCCTCAGCTACGAAACACTCCGCGACCTGGCGGAGTTGGCCGGCATCGACCGCGATGATTCGTGGCTGTTCCCGGTGATCGTGGACGGCACCATCATTCAGGCCACGGTGTCGGTGATGGTGCTGTCCAACCGCCCCGATGAGCGCCGCTGGTTCTCCTGGGTGCTCGGTGTTGGTGCGGTGGTGTCGGTGGCCGGCAACAGCCTGCATGCCTTCACCGATGGGCAACAGCTTCCGAACTGGGTGGCGGCGGTGATCGCGGCTATCGCCCCGATCGCCTTGTTGGTGGACACCCACGGCGGGGTGATGCTGTTCCGCGCTGCCCAACGCAAACGCGTCGAGAAGCCCGCGACCGAGACCGTCTCCGATGTCGAGCCCGATCCGGGGCCGGAAACCGACACGCCGGCTATTCCTGTGGTCGAACCCGTGCCCGATCTCGATCCCGAACCGGCTCAGCTTCCGCTGCCCGTCGTCCCGGCGGTGGTGCGTACGGCTCCGGTTCGGCCTATCCGTCCTGTTCCTGTTCGTCCGCGGCCGGTTCAGCAGCCGATGCTGCCGCTCGCTATCCCTGTGGGGGGTTGAAATGACTGCTTCTGTTCCTGCTGTAGCGATGGGCGTTTCCTCGCTGGTAACCCTCTTGGCTGGTGTCGGAGTGCTCGGGACCTCCTCGGTCGCATCGGCCCCGACTGTCCCGGCCGCTGCGTCTTCCTCGGCGGTAGCCACCACCACCGAGATTCCGGCTCCGACTACGCCCAAGTGCGTGATGTTCTGCGAGGACGCGGGTCTCGGTCGGCAGGAGGTCGAGAAGGCTCCGGCTTCCTCCGTGGCTCCGGATGGGTGCCGCCTGTTCTGCGAGTTGGAGCGAGGCTCGGAAGGTTGGGGGTTCTCCCGATGAGTATCGCGAGTTCGGTGATGCTCGCCGGCGGGATGTGCACGGGGGCGTCGGCAGTGTGGTGGCTGCGGTCACTCGCGGCGCGCGGTGCGGATATGCAACCGGCTGGTGATGTCCGTGAGGTCGTTGCGGCTGCTCCGGTCGAGCTGCGCACGGCGGTGCTGGTGGTGACCGACTCGGGGCAACGGTCGTTGATGTGGCCGGCTGTGGGGCTCGGCTCCGCGGAGACCGGGTTTCCGAACGTCCTGTCCACCACCTACACGCCGTTCGGGATGTCGGTGGACGTGCAGATGCTCGGCGGGCAGAAGCTCAAGGACTGGACCAACGAAGACACCCTTGACGCCCTCGCACAGTACTTCGGTGTTCCCGCGGTCACAGCGGCGAGTGCAGGTCCCGGGTTCGTCCGTCTGGATCTGCGCGTCTACGACACCTTGGCCGATGCCGTTGCCGCGCCGCTGGTGGCGTTCGGGGATGGGGTGGATCTGGAGGCGGTGCCGACTGGGGTGTTCGAGGACGGCGAGGTGTGGCCGGTGCCGGTGCAAGGCCGGCATGTGCTGATCGCCGGCGGCATGGGGTCGGGCAAGTCCACGGTGCTGCACGCACTGGTCAAGGGCATGGGTCCGGCGATCCGCTCCGGGCGGGTGGACCTGCGGCTGATCGACCCGAAGGGCCGGATGGAACTCGGGCATCTGGAGCCTTTGTGCACCCAGTTCGCGCACACCGAACCGGAGTTCATGATCGCCCAGTTGGAGGCGACGGTTGCGGACATGAAAGCCGCGGCTGACCGTTACGGCCAAGACGGGGTGCGCAAGCCGGTGCCGACACCGGAGAACCCGCTGGTGGTCACGATCATTGATGAGGCGGCGGTGTTGTCGGCGTTCACCACTTCGGAGTTGCGCAACCGGTTCGAACACGCCCACGGGCAGTTGCTTTCGCAGGGTCGGGCTCCGCTGTTCTCGGTGATCGAAACGGTGATCGATCCGTCGAAAGACACTGTGCCGCAACGGCAGTTGTTGCCGTATCGGATCGGGATGCGGATGGACGAACCCACTCAGGTCGCCATGATCCACGGCCAAGGTGCTCGTGAGCGGGGTTCGCGCTGTGATGAGATTCCGCATTCGACTCCGGGTGTGTGCTACGTGCAGGAGGACGGCAAACCCGGTTTCCGCCGCGCTCGGGCCTTCCACATCACCAACGCCGATATCGATTGGATCGTGAAGCAGTACACACCGCTGCCGCGGCCGGTCAGCCTGGCCGACTTCGACGGCTTCGGCGGGTTTGATGACGGGCCGGTGGCGGCATGAGAACCACCAACCCCAATGCCGCGGCCGGCTCGCCTCCGGTGGCGGTGCGTCTGATCGGTTCGCCTTCCGACATCGAGACAGTGGTGGAGTTCCTGGAACTCATCGACTACCACGTCGAGTGGGACGGCGAGTTCCATTTCAGCCGCCACCGTGGCCGTGCCCGCGCTTACGTCCGGATCTGGCGGTCTCGGGGCGGTGAGCGGGCATGAGGCGGGGGTTCGTGATCGAGGAACACGTGGTCGTCTACTGCGACGGCTGCGGCGACATCTACTCCGAAGGCGAGAACGAAGGAATCTGCTTCGACTCCGTACATCAGGCCGTGAACTACCTCAACGCGCGCAGCGGCGGCGGTATCGGCTGGCTGTATGACGGCGACCAAGTGCGCTGTGACGGCTGCCTCGCTACCGCCTGCTGCGTCGAGCACGGCCACTCCTTCCCCGAGTCCTGGCAAACCACGCTGCGGTCGCCGGGTACCTCCACTCGTTCCCGCACCTGCACCGTGTGCGGCATCCCGGAAATCGAGGCCCTGTCATGAGCAGCAACGTCCGGTCCCTCCATTCCCAAGACGAGATCGATGCGGTGATCGATACCCGCGCTCGCCGGCGCTGCCAACTCGACCGCCGCGGCGTCGACCCGGTGAGCATCGCGTTTCACCTGCTGGTGGAGACCGGGCACGCGCCCGGGTGGGATGCCGACCTGGACGACGGCTACGGATGGGATGAGGCGGCATGAACACCTCGATCGGGCGTCGTCCGCGGCTGTTGGACCTGTTCTGCTGCGCCGGCGGTGCCGGAATGGGTTACCACCGTGCCGGATTCGACGTAGTAGGCGTAGACATCGACTCGCAACCGGATTACCCGTTCGAGGGGTTCCAGGCGGATGCGTTGGAGTTCGCCCGCCGGCATGGCCACGAGTTCGACGCGATCCACGCTTCGCCTCCGTGTCAGTCCTCGACCGCGCTGACGAAGGGCACCAACGCCCGCCGGAATGCGGCTCTGGGTCGCCGGCATCCGCAGTTGATCCCGGAAACCCGTGCGGTGCTGGAGCAGATCGGTCGACCGTTCGTGATCGAGAACGTCCAAGGTGCACCGATCCGGCGGGACCTGCGGCTGTGCGGGGAGATGTTCGGGCTTCGTGTGCTGCGCCATCGCTACTTCGAACTCGGTGGGTGGAGCACTCCGCAGCCGGTTCATCCGAAGCATCGCGGGCGGGTGTCGGGCTGCCGTCACGGTGAATGGTTCACCGGTCCGTATGTCGCGGTGTACGGCGAGGGTGGCGGTAAGGGCAGCGTTCCGGAGTGGCAGGAGGCCATGGGTATCGACTGGACGACCAACCGGCGCAGGCTCGCCGAAGCCATTCCACCCGCCTACACCCATTGGATCGGTACCGCGCTGCTCGCTCACTTGGCCGGCGGACAAGAGGTGGCGGCATGAGCGCCTCCGAGCCTGCGGTGTTCTTCTACCTGCTCCACCCCGCACAGGTGAAACCCGGTGATGTCGTCTACGAGATCAACGACCGACCGCTGTCCGGCGGTGCGCTGATCATCCACGAAACACGTCCGTTGCCAACGGATTCCACCTCTGCCGGTCGCGGCGGGTGGGAACTGATGCCCGAACACGGTGGTCCGCGGCGGGTGGATGCCGATGCCCGGCTGAAAGTCGGACGCGACAACACCGTCAAACGCGTCAATCCGGTCGTGGCTGCCGCGGCGAGTCAAGTCCGCAAGCGGCGGCGCTCCACCGACCTGCACGCCCCCTGCCGGGGGCAGATGACCTTGTTCGATCCCTCGACCTTGGAGGCGAACCGATGACCACCAAAACCGTTCACATCCGCAAAGACACCCACCTGGACGCGTCCGACCGATTCGCGCTGGCCCTGCTCAACCTGCTGTGGGCCGCAGTGATCGGCGTGTGGTGGCTGATCCTTTTCCCGATGATCTCCATCCCCCTCGCCCTCGTCGTCACCGCGTGGGTTGTCCTGGGGTGGCCGGTGGGTCTCGCGGCCGGCGGGGTGTCCGTCGCGGGACTCCTGGCGTGGCAGCGTGCTCGCCCTGCGATGTTCGAGCGTTGGGTTACCGCGCGGGCTCGTACCCGGTTCCTGACCTGGCACCGCTACCGCCGGCGGTGGGCCAAGCTCATGAGCGCCTGCCACCTGAGTATCGACCGTGGCGACCGCACGTTCATCCCGCGGCTGTTGAGTGTGGAGATCGGTCCGGCCACCGATCGGGTTCGGGTGCGGATGCTGGAAGGCCACTGCCCGGCCGACTTCGAAAACCGCGTCACGCATCTGGCGCACGCGTTCGGCGCCCTGGACTGCCGCGCCACCATCACCGGTCCCGGCACGGTCGAACTGGCCTTCCGCCACTCCGATGCATTGGCTCAAACGATCGCCCTGCCGCGGGTGGATCACTGGACCCGACCGAAGGCGGCATAGATGGAATCCACCGCAGAGAATGTGGTCCCGATCCGGCAGACCGCGGCCCAGCGTCGTGCGATGCCGGATTTCCGGGACATCGCCGAAGCTCTCGCCGACAAGGAAAAGGTGTGCCGTCGGCCGGTGCCGATGCGGGTGTATGACCCGAAGACCCTCACCGAGTACTACGTGGGCGCACCGTGCAAGTCCACCATCGCCTCGGTCTGCCCGGCCTGCGCCGAACAGAACCGGTATCTACGCATCACCCAATGTCGTGAGGGCTGGCACCTGGACGAAGAACCCGTGAACGAGGTGAACGAACCCACCCAGCAGCAGCAAGACCTGTTGGCGTGCCGGTCGGACCTGTTCAACGTCTACCAGGCTGCGAAGCAGGACGGCGACCAACAGCGGATGGACGACGCCGCCGAAGACGTGGCCGGCATCGACAAGCAACTCCGCGCGACCGGGCTGCGTAAGCCGCTGCCGCCGTTGGAAGTCTCGGGCAAGAAGCGGCGGGTGCGGTCGACTCGACGCCGGCAGGATGCGCCGAACCTGCCGCGTAAGAGGGTCGCCAAGACCACGATCGGGCGGGAGTTCGCCGGCAAGTTCCGGCCCTCGATGATGCTGACGCTCACCATGCCCTCCTACGGGCACGTCCACCGCGACGGGGCGGTCAACAGCAAGGGCGAACCCTGCGGCGACGGCTCCCCGATCGACCCGGAAACCTACGACTACGCTCGCGCGGCGCGTGACATCGTGCACTTCGCCGGCCTGCTGGATCGGCTGATGCAGAACCTTCGCCGCGCGGTCGGCTGGAACGTCCAGTACTACGGCGTCGTGGAACCCCAGCGCCGCGGCGCACCGCATATCCACATGCTCATCCGCGGCACCGTCCCGCGTGAGCTGGTCAAGCAGGTCATCGACGCGACCTACCTGCAAGTGTGGTGGCCTCACTTCGACCCGGAGGAGGAAATCTACCCTGGTGACAAGGTCCCGGTGTGGGATGACCACAAGCTCACGTTCGTGGACCCGGACACCGGAGAGGTCCTGCCTACCTTCGATGAGAGGCAAGAATGCCTCGCGACGGTGAAAAACCCGCAACCAGCGCATGTGGTGCGGTTCGGCACCCAGATCGACCGCAAAACCCTGCGCGGTGTGCTCGGCAATTCAGAGGAAGCCGGCCGGCACATCGGCTACATCACCAAGTACCTGACCAAGTCCATCGGGGAAATCCTCGAACCACCCAACACCCGGACCGCGGTGCACTACGACCGGTTGCACGCAGAGCTTCAGCATGTGCCGTGCTCCAAGACCTGCCCGGTGTGGCTGCGCTTCGGCATCGTCCCCGCCGGCGTCAACGAAAAGACCGTGCCCGGTCGCTGCCGCGGCAAAGTGCACCGCCGTGACCTGCTCGGGCTGCCGGGCAAGCGGGTGAAGAACTCCCGGCAGTGGTCGGGCAAAACCCTCCCCGACCACAAGGCCGAACGCGCGGAGTTCGTTCGGCAACTGTTGGCTCTGGTCGGCATCGTCAAACCCGATACCTCACACCTCCAGGTCACCCCGGTCGAGCCCGGCGACCAGGCGGTGCCACCGCGGGATCACCTGATCATGTCCGCGATCTCTCAACGTCTCGCGTGGAGAGTCGAGTACAACAGAGCGCTCCTGGACGCGGGACCTGCGGCGCTACAACAACTTTCGGCAATGCGGCAAGCAGCGTAGAGGGAGGAATGATGAACAACGGTCCGACGTGGTTGACCCGTGATGAGGTGAGTCAGAGAACGCGTTTTTCGGTGAAGACGTTGGCGAACTGGGCTGCTCAGACGCCCCCGAAGGGGCCACGCTTCATCAAGGTTGGCCGGCAGTGCCGTTACGATCTGGCTGACGTGGTGGCTTGGCAAGAGGCGCAGGCGGCGAAGGCAGCGTAATGCCTCAAGTCGCTTTGGAACCGGGCGCGTATCCGCCGAAGCACAAACTCCAGCCGGTCAAAGGTGCGGATGGGCTTTGGCGGCTCCCGGAGGTTCGCCACCGATCGTTCAGTGGCGTCTACGTGCGTACCAGCGGCATCGGGACCACCAAGAAAGACTGCTTGGCCGATTGGGAACGAAAGTTCCAGAAGAATCGGTGTAAGGGCAGTGTGGTTGCCTACGCGCTGGATGATGAACGTGAATTGACGCTCACGGACAAGATGACCGACGTTTTCGTGCGGTACGTGGACGAACAGCAGCAGCGGGTCAAAGAGGGCAAGCTCAAGGCTCAATCGTTGCGCGACTACAAGAACGCGATCTATTCGACCGACAGTGCTCGTGCCAGTGACAAGGCGATCAAGCTGGATCAGGAACTCGGCAATCTGGCGATCGGTGAAGTCGGGAAGCCGCAGTTCCTGAACAGGTATCTGCGAGCAGTGGCCAAGCATTCCCCGAGCATGGCGGCACGGCATCACCTGATCCTGACAGCGGTTTTCGCGTCGTTGACGCTGGAGGGCCTGTTCGATGATTCACCGATGCGGTTGGTTCCCAATCCGTACACGGGTGGGGGCCAACAGCGCGCGTTGAGGCCGAATGAGCGCGTGATGCTTCTCGATCTGGTGTTGTCGAGTCCTCGCCGGCCGAAGAACTCCGGCTACCTGCTGCCGTTCACGTTGGCGCTGCTGGGCACCGGTGTTCGGCCGAGTGAGGGTCTGGCGTTCCGCTGGATGGACTGCCTCGACCTGGATGACGAAACAGTCGACCGTGCGGTGCTGCACGTGTGTGGCACCGTCGTTCGGCTCGACGGTCAGAAGCCGTTCAGGCAGGATCACCGCAAGAAGGGTGATTCGTACTTCGTGACCTTGCCTACGTGGCTCACGCGTGAGTTGAGGGTGTGGAAACGGTTCTGTGCGCCGCGGGATGAGGCTGAGTTGATGTTCACGCACAAGGGCGGGGTGGTCGACCCGGACAACCCCGGGTACTGCCTCGATCGCATCCGCAAGAACACGGCTCTAAAGTGGCTCAGTTGGGGCAATCTGCGCGACACAGTGGCGACGGAGGTGACCGGAAAGACCGGCAACTCCAAGCGTGCCAGTGCGCAACTGGGGCACTCGGAGGGGTCGAGCATGGCGACTCGGCACTACATCGACCGGAGTGGGTACGTCCGCAAAGCTGTGGACAATGCGGACGCCCTCGAAGGTCTCTACCCGGCTGAAAGTGACGGCAAAGTGACGATTCTCGGCCTTGTGCTCAGCTCATCAGCCGTCTGAGCTGGGGTTATCGCTTCGTTCCCGGATATCGGTGACGATAGCCGAGAAGTCCCGTCCGGCATCCGTCTGGTTGAAGCGGTCGTAGATCGCGGCGGCGAGCAGACCGAGCTGCCCGTCGACGTTGTTCTCGCGCAGTGCGTTCGCGGCCAGACCCAGGTCTTTCGACATCAGCGCCGTTGCGAAACCGGGCTGGTAGTCGTTGTTGGCGGGACTGGCCGGTACCGGGCCGGGCACCGGGCAATAGCTGGTCAGCGCCCAGCTCTGGCCGGAGGCGGTGGAGACCACGTCGAAGAACGACTGATGACTCAGCCCCAGCTTCTCACCCAGCACCAGCGACTCCGACAGCGCGATCATCGAGATGCCGAGCAGCATGTTGTTGCAGATCTTCGCCGCCTGCCCGACACCGGAGCCGCCGCAGTGCACGACCTTGCCGCCCATCACCTCGAGCACTCCGAGCGCGTCGGCGAAGTCCTCGGCGGCGCCGCCGACCATGAAGGTCAGCGTGCCCGCCGCCGCGCCCGCCACGCCGCCGGAAACCGGGGCGTCCAGCGCACGGTGGCCCGCGGCGGTGGCGCGTTCGGCCGCGGCCTTGGCATCGGCCACGTCGATGGTGGAGCAGTCGACGAACAGCGTGCCCGGCGCGGCGACCGGGAGCAGCTCGGCGTACACGTCGAGGACGAGTTTGCCGTTGGGCAGCATGGTGATCACGGTGTCGGCGGCGGCGGCCTCGGTGGCCGAGCCGACCACGATCGCGCCGTCCCGCTCGGCCTGCTCCCGCGCCGCGGGCACCGGGTCGAAGGCGAGCACCTCGTAGCCCGCCCGCACCAGGTTGGCCGCCATCGGCCCGCCCATGTGGCCGAGGCCGAGGAAACCGATTCGCTTGCTCATCACGACACCTCCGGGGTCACCAGACCCAGCTCTCGATCGCCCAACTCGGCGAAGTATGCGTCCACCTGCGCGTCCGTGACCGCCTCCAGGGTCGCGGGCGACCACCGCGGGTCGCGGTCCTTGTCGATGACCTGGGCGCGGATGCCCTCGACCAGATCGTGCGAGGCCAGCGCCGCGATGGACACCCGGTACTCCTCGTTCAGCACCGCCTCCAGGCTCGGCGCGGTGCGCGCCGATCGCAGCGAGCGCAACGTGACCTTCAACGCGACCGGCGATTTCGCCAGGATCTCGGCGGCCGCCGCCTGTGCCCGCGCGGCTTCGTGCGCCTGGAGCCGAGCCACGATCTCCTCGACGGAGTCGGCGCGATAGCAGGCGTCGATCCAGCCCTGCCCGGCCACCAACTCCGATTCCGGTGCGTCCGTGGCGAACTTGGCGATCGCGATGTCGGCGCTCTCCGAGCGCAGCGTCTCCAGCAGCGCGGGCAGATCATCGGAGGCGACGAAGTAGTCCGCGAAGCCCGCCGCGATGGCGTCCCCCGCGTTCATGCGCGCGGTGGTCAGCGCCACGTGCGTGCCGATCTCACCCGGGGTGCGGGCGAGCAGGTAGGTGCCGCCGACGTCCGGGACGAAGCCGATGCCGACCTCGGGCATGCCGATCTTCGACCGCTCGGTGACGATGCGGTGGCTGCCGTGCCCGGAAAGCCCGACGCCGCCGCCCATCACGATGCCGTCCATGATCACCACGTAGGGCTTCGGGTAGCGGCCGATCAGGGCGTTGAGGACGTACTCGTCGCGCCAGAACCGTCCGGTCGCCGAATCCGCGGTGGTGGCACCGCTTTTCGCGTCGGCGTGAATGGCGACGATGTCGCCGCCCGCGCACAGGCCGCGCTCACCCGCGCCGGTGACGACCACGGTGCGCACCGCGTCGTCGTCGGCCCACGTGCGCAGCGCGTCGGTGATGGCAAGGGCCATCGAGTGATTCAGCGCGTTGATGGCCTTGGGCCGGTTCAGCGTGATCAGGCCGAGCCCGTCGCGCTGTTCGAGCAAAATCTCTGGTTCGCTCATGCTGTGTCCTTTCTCGCACGAGCGGGGCCCTGCGTGGTCACGCTGCGCTGCCGCCTCCGGGCCTGACCGCTCATGCCGTAACTTCCGGCGGCACGAGCGGGGCCCTGCGTGGTCACGCTGCGCTGCCGCCTCCGGGCCTGACCGCTCATGCCGTAACTTCCGGCGGCACGAGCGGGGCCCTGCGTGGTCACGCTGCGCTGCCGCCTCCAGGCCTGACCGCTCATGCCGCTCCTACCAGTGCGCGGGCGACGACTACCCGCATGATTTCGTTGGTGCCCTCGAGGATCTGGTGCACGCGCAGATCCCGGACGATCTTCTCCAAGCCGTACTCCGACAGGTAGCCGTAGCCGCCGTGCAGTTGCAGGGCCTTGTTGGCCACCTCGAAGCCCGCGTCGGTGGCGAAGCGCTTCGCCATCGCGCACAGCTCCACCTTGTCCGGCGCGTCGGCGTCCAGCGCCGACGCGGCGCGCCACAGCAGCGTGCGGGCGGCCTCCAATTCCGTTCGCATATCGGCGAGTTCGAATTGCAGCGCCTGATTGCGCAGCAGCGGTTTGCCGAACGCGTTGCGCTCGGCGAGGTAGGGCACCGTCTTGTCCAGCGCCGCCTGCGCGCCGCCGACCGAGCACGCGGCGATGTTGAGCCTGCCGCCGTTGAGGCCGTTCATCGCGATGCGGAAACCGTCGCCCTCCGCGCCGAGCCGGTTGGCCGCCGGGATGCGCGCGTCGGAGAAGATCACCTGACGGGTCGGTTGCGCGTTCCAGCCCATCTTCTTCTCGTTGGCCCCCACGGAGACGCCGGGCGTGTCGGCGGGCACGATGAACGCCGAGATCCCGCGCGCCCCCGCGTCACCGGTCCGCGCCATGACGACGTAGACATCGGTGGCGCCGGCTCCGGAGATGAACTGCTTGACGCCGTTGAAGACGTAGTCGTCGCCGTCGCGAACGGCCCTGGTGCTCAATGCCGCCGCGTCGGAGCCGACACCCGGCTCGGTCAGCGCGTAGCTGGACAGCAGTTCCATCGCGGTCAGCCGCGGCAGCCAGCGGTTGCGCTGGTCGTCGTCGCCGTAGCGGTCGATCATCCACGTCGCCATGTTGTGGATGGAGATGTAGGCGGCGATGGCCGGGCAGCCGGTGGCCAGTTGCTCGAAGATGCGCACGGCGTCGAGCCTGCGCAGCCCCGAACCGCCCACGTCCTCGCGCACGTAGATGCCGCCGAGGCCGAGCGGGCCCGCCTTGCGCAGCACGTCCACGGGGAAATGCTTCTGCTCGTCCCATTCCAGCGCGTTCGGGGCGAGGAATTCGTCGGCGAAGCCGCGCGCGGTGTCGCGGATCGCCTTCTCGTCATCGTCGAGTGTGAACATCGCTCAGTCCATCGTCGGGATGACGAAGGCGTTGCTCTCCTTCAGGCCGGAAGGCCAGCGCTGCGTCACCGTCTTGGTCTTGGTGTAGAAGCGGATGGAATCCGGGCCGTGCTGGTTCAGGTCGCCGAAGCCGGAACGCTTCCAGCCGCCGAAGGTGTAGTAGGCGATCGGCACCGGGATCGGCACGTTGATGCCGACCATGCCGACCTGCACGCGCGCGGCGAAGTCGCGGGCGGTGTCGCCGTCGCGGGTGAAGATCGCGACGCCGTTGCCGTACTCGTGCTCGTTGGCCAGCCGCAAACCCTCTTCGTAGTCCTTGGCGCGCACCACGCTGAGCACCGGGCCGAAGATCTCCTCGCGATAGATCCGCATCTGCGGCGTCACCTTGTCGAACAGCGTCGCGCCGACGAAGTAGCCGTCCTCTGCGCCTTCCACGACCAGGCCGCGGCCGTCCACCACCAGCTCGGCCCCCTCATCGATGCCGATCTGGACGTAGTTGTTCACCCGGTTCACGCCGTCCTGGCCGACCAGCGGCCCGTAGTCGGCGCCGGGGTCGTCGGAACGGCCGACGTTGAGCTTGTGCACCCGCTCGGTCAGCTTCGCCACCAGGCGGTCGGCGGTCTCCTCGCCGACCGGGACGGCCACCGAGATCGCCATGCAGCGCTCGCCGGCCGAACCGTAGCCCGCGCCGATCAGCTGGTCGGCGACGTCGTCGAGGTCGGCGTCCGGCATGACGATCGCGTGGTTCTTCGCGCCGCCGAAGCACTGGGCGCGCTTGCCGTTGGCGGTCGCGGTCTCGTAGATGTACTGCGCGATGGGCGTCGAGCCGACGAAGCCGACGGCCTTGACGCGCGGATCGTGCAGCAGTGTGTCGACGGCTTCTTTGTCGCCGTTGACCACGTTGAACACACCGGCGGGCAGACCCGCCTCGAGGAACAGCTCGGCCAGCCGCAGCGGCACCGAGGGGTCGCGCTCGGAGGGCTTGAGCACGAACGCGTTGCCGGTGGCCAGCGCGGGACCGGCCTTCCACAGCGGGATCATGGCCGGAAAGTTGAACGGGGTGATGCCCGCGACCACGCCGAGCGGCTGGCGCATCGAGTACACGTCGATGCCGGTGCCCGCGCCCTCGGTGTACTCGCCCTTGAGCAGGTGCGGGATGCCGGTGGCGAATTCGATGACCTCCAGGCCGCGCTGGATGTCACCCTTCGCGTCGGGGATGGTCTTGCCGTGCTCGGAGGACAGCAGGGCGGCCAGCGAATCCATCTCGTCCTGCACCAGGGTCAGGAACTTCATCAGTACGCGCGCCCGCTTCTGCGGGTTGAACGCGGCCCACACCGGCTGCGCCGCCTCGGCGTTCGCGATCACCGCCTCGACCTCGGATTTGCTCGCCAGCGGCACCCGCGCCTGCACCTGACCGAGGTTGGGATCGAAGACGTCGCCGAAGTTGCCGGACTTGCCCGGCACATGCTGTCCGCCGATGAAATGGGTGAGTTCGCGAACCATGCCAGTCCTGTTCTCGTAGCCGATCGGGACACCGCTGAAGCGGTATGCGGTCATCCTATAGTTGGATGTCCAAGTATTCGTACAGCCGCGAGCGTGATGTGATTCATCCCACGCCTCCACGGCCCGCCTGGTCCGACACGCCGAGCCGTTCCCCCGCCCATTCCGGCGGACGCGCGCGGCAATCCACGTCGCTCGCGGGCTATGCCTTCGATAGCGGAACAGCCGGATCGTCGCCCTTTGCCCGCCGCGGTCGTGCGAGGCGGAACGCGCCCGAAGCGAGCGTGATCGCGCCGATCGCGACGACCACCGCCGCCGCGCCGAGCGAGTCGTCGGTCCAATCCGAGACCGCCTGACCTGCCGCCAGCGCGATGGCCGCACCGCCCCCGAGAACCAGCACCGCCGTCCGCTGGGTCGCGTACAGCGCGAAGCAGACCAGCGCCACCAGCGCTGTGGTCGAGTAGGCCGAGGTCCGGCCATCGATCTCGAGACTCTGCGCGGCGGCGACCGAAGTGACGATCGCGACCAGGTATCCGACCCGGATGTCGACCACGGCGCCCATCCGCGTCAACGCGAACCACGCGGCACCGAGCAACAACACCGCCGCGCTGCCCCAGATGTCATCGAGACCGATCAGCTCGGTCAGGACCCCCGCGACGGCCGCGGGCACGAAGCAGGCACAAACGAGCAGTCCCACGACCGAGGGCAGCGCGAGGTAACCGAGTACCGCGATCACCGCTCCCGCCGCGCACGCGAAAACCCAGGCGGCGTCGGATTGTCCACCCTCGAGCGCCGTGCCGACAGACCCGGCGAGCGCGACGGCGCCCAGCGCGAAGAGCACGGCCGCCAGCCTGGCGCGCGCACTGTTCGCGCTCGCGCGGCTGGACGACAACCCCGTGAGCAGAACGCCTCCCAGGAGCAGGCCCGCCGCCACGACGGCGAGCACGCCCACCCGGACCGGCCGCCCGAGATCATCCCAGGACGAGGCCGCCACCAGGAAGATCCCTCCGAACAACAGGCCGGCGCCGACGTAGGCCGCGATCTCGGCGAGCACCTTTCCGCGCGCGGCCGCCGCCGCCTGCTCGGCGGCGAGCGCCGCGACCACGGCATCGGCCTGGTCCCGGGTCAGCACGCCCTCGGCGACCAGCCGCCCTACCGCGGTCCTCGTCCTGTCGTCGCTCGCCATGCGCCCAGTATGTCCGAGTCGGCCGCCCGGACAACACAATCGCCCTCGGCGCGAATGGGCGAACCCGCACGCCGGTCGGATGTTCGAGCTACCGCCGGGCGATACGACGCAGGCGCGCGCACGTCGCACGACCGGCAGCCGAAGCGCCTCGGCCGTCCGCGCTGCTGGCGATGTGATCACAGTCACCGTACGATTAGTTTGACGTCCTAGTATCGGGCGACAATGGAATCCCCGGAGGAATCCCGTGGCCGACAGCAGCGCGCTCTACGCACCCACTCATCCCGTTCGCTTCGTCACCTCGGCGGCCCTGTTCGACGGGCACGACGCGGCGATCAACATCATGCGCCGCATCCTGCAGAGCCAGGGCGCCGAAGTGATCCACCTAGGCCACAACCGCTCGGTCACCGAGGTCGTCGACGCCGTGCTCACCGAGGACGTCCAGGGTGTCGCGGTCAGCTCCTATCAGGGCGGCCACGTCGAGTACTTCGAATACCTGGCGGACGCCTTACGGAAGGCCGGAGCCGGGCACGTGCGGATCTTCGGCGGCGGCGGTGGCGTGATCGTCGCGGAGGAGATCGCGCGACTGGCCGGATCCGGCGTGACCATCTTCTCCCCCGAGGACGGACAGCGACTCGGCCTGCCGGGCATGATCAACCAACTGATCCGCGCCTGCGATATCGACCTCGCGGCCGAGCCGCCGGTGGCGGACGCGGTGCTCGCCGGCGAGCGCGCCGCCTTGGCTCGCGCCATCACCTGCCTGCAAGCGAACACCCTGCCGGAGACCGACCGGCAGAAGCTGGCCGACGCCGCGGCGGCGCGGACCGTGCCGGTGCTCGGCATCACCGGTACGGGCGGGTCCGGAAAGTCGTCGCTCACCGACGAATTGGTCCGCAGGCTGCGTTCCGACCAGCAGGACAAGCCGCGGGTCGCGATCCTCGCGGTGGACCCGACCCGCCGCCGCGGGGGCGGCGCGCTGCTCGGTGACCGCATCCGGATGAACGTCCTCGACGGCGACCACGTCTTCTTCCGCTCGCTGGCCACCCGCGGTGGACGGGAGCTGCCCGACAACATCGACCTCATCCTGACCGCCTGCAAGGCCGCCGGATACGACCTGGTGATCCTGGAGACACCCGGCATCGGCCAGGGCGACGCCGCGGTGACCGACCACGTCGACGTGTCGATGTACGTGATGACGCCCGAGTTCGGCGCCGCCTCCCAGCTGGAGAAGATCGACATGCTGGACTACGCGGACGTCGTGGCGATCAACAAGTTCGAGCGCCGCGGCGCCGCGGACGCGCTGCGCGACGTGGCCCGGCAGCTGATCCGCAACCGGGAGGAGTTCCACGCCGCCCCGGAGGACATGCCGGTCTTCGGCACCAGCGCGGCGACGTTCAACGACGACGGGGTGACGGCGCTCTACCAGCACCTGACCGGGTTGCTCGCCGACCACGGCCTGCGACTGGAGCCCGGCGCGCTGCCCCGTGTGGATACCCGCACGTCCACGCGCTTCGCCCAGCTCATCCCGCCCGCGCGGGTGCGCTACCTGGCCGAGATCGCCGAGACGGTGCGCGGCTACCACGCCGAGACCGCCGCCCAAGTCGTCGCCGGGGGGCGGCTGCAACGCCTGGAGCAAGTGGCAGCCGAGCTACCCGGCGACACCGCCGTCGCCGAACTGGCCGAACGCGCCCGCGCCGACCTGACCCCCGCGAACGCCGCGCTGCTGGCCGAGTGGCCCGCGCTCGCCGAGTCCTATCGCGGCGACGAGCAGGTAGTACGGGTGCGCGATCGGGAGATCCACACTCCGCTGCGCCGGGAGACGCTGTCCGGCAACTCGATTCCGCGCGTCGCCCTGCCCCGTTACACCGATCACGGTGAACTGCTTCGCTTCCTGCGCGCCGAGAACCTACCCGGCCGATTCCCGTTCACGGCGGGCGTGTTCGCGTTCAAACGCGACAACGAGGACCCGGCGCGGATGTTCGCTGGCGAAGGCGATCCGTTCCGCACCAACCGCCGGTTCAAGGTGCTCAGCGAGCATTCCGACGCGAAAAGGCTGTCCACCGCGTTCGATTCGGTGACGCTCTACGGGCACGATCCGGCCGAGCGTCCCGACATCTACGGAAAGGTCGGCACGTCCGGGGTGTCGATCGCCTCGCTCGACGACATGAAGGTGCTCTACGACGGTTTCGATCTCGCCGCGCCCACCACGTCGGTGTCGATGACCATCAACGGCCCCGCGCCGACCATCCTGGCCTACTTCCTCAACACCGCCATCGATCAGGCGCTGGACCGCTTCACGGCGGAGCAGGGGCGGCCGCCCACCGACGCCGAGGCATCCGAGTTGCGCGCCCGGACGCTGGCCACGGTGCGCGGCACGGTGCAGGCCGACATCCTCAAGGAGGATCAGGGCCAGAACACCTGCATCTTCTCCACCGAATTCAGTCTGCGCATGATGGCCGACATCCAGGAATGGTTCGTGCGCAACGGCGTCCGCAATTTCTACTCGGTGTCGATCTCCGGCTACCACATCGCCGAGGCGGGCGCGAACCCGATCAGCCAGCTGGCCTTCACCCTGGCCAATGGATTCACCTACGTGGAGGCGTATCTCGCGCGCGGCATGCACATCGATGACTTCGCGCCGAACCTGTCGTTCTTCTTCTCCAACGGAATGGACCCGGAGTACTCGGTGATCGGCCGGGTGGCCCGCCGTATCTGGGCGGTCGCCATGCGCGACCGCTACGGCGCCAACGAACGGTCGCAGAAGCTGAAGTACCACATCCAGACCTCCGGCCGGTCGCTGCACGCCCAAGAGATGAACTTCAACGACATCCGCACCACGCTGCAAGCTCTGATCGCGATCTACGACAACTGCAACAGCCTGCACACCAACGCCTACGACGAAGCGGTCACCACCCCGACCGAGGATTCGGTGCGCCGCGCGCTGGCCATCCAGCTCATCATCAACCGGGAGTGGGGGGTGGCGATGAACGAGAATCCGCTCCAGGGCAGCTTCCTGGTCGACGAGCTCACCGATCTGGTCGAAGAGGCCGTGCTGGCCGAGTTCGACCGGATCAGCGAACGCGGCGGCGTGCTCGGCGCGATGGAGACCGGCTACCAGCGCGGCAAGATCCAGGACGAATCGATGCGCTACGAGCAGCGCAAACACGACGGTTCGCTGCCGATCATCGGGGTGAACACCTTCCGCAACTCCCACGACGAACTCCAGCGGGTGCTGGAGCTGGCGCGTGGCACCGAAGCGGAGAAACAGTCCCAATTGCGGCGGGTCCGCGAGTTCCAGCAGCGCAACCGCGATGCCGCCCATGCCGCCCTGGCCCGGCTCGAAGCGGTCGCCCGCACCGACGACAACATCTTCGAGGTCCTGATGGACGCCGCCCGCGTGTGCACGCTGCAGCAGATCACCGACACGTTCTTCACCGTCGGCGGTCAGTACCGCCGCAATGTGTGAGCGGTCGCTCGCGCATCTTCGAGCACCCGATACGGCGTCGCCCGGTGGCCCGGCTCGCGCTCGCGGGCAGGGGCCCGCGACCGAGGATTGGGCCGAACTCGCCGAGCGATCCCGCTCCGGGTGTTTTCGAGCCCACCGCGCGCGGGCATGTGACAATCGCCGAGCAAACCTTCGGCGCGGTTGGGACGGCAGACATGGATCTCTCGGGCATTCGGATCATCGACGCACACATCCACCAGTGGGATCCGTTCACCACACCGCGAGATTTCAGCGTCCTGGCGAAGATGTTCCGCCTGCTGCCGGTGCCGGTGGACGCGGCGAAGCGCCTCGCACCGCGGCGGGACCGGCAGTTCGTCGGTGATCCGGCCGCCTACCTGCGGCCCTACTTGCCGTTCGACTACCGCGCCGACGCGGGGAACGCACCGGTCGAGGTGGTCGCGCACATCGAGGTCGAATGGTCACAGCCGGGCCCGCTCGGGAAGGCCGGGGAGACCGCGTGGGTGGCAGGCCTGCCGCTGGAGACGGCGCCACGACTCGGGGCGATCCTCGCAGGCGGCGACCCGGCCGACCCGGGGTTCGCCGAGTTGCTCGACGCGCACGCGGCCGCGTCGCCGCTGCTGCGCGGCATCCGCACCATGGTCGCCCACCATCCCGATCCCGGCGTGCGGTCGTTCACCGACGCGCCCGGCAAACTGACCACCAAGGAGTTCCTCGACGGATTCGCGCGCCTGGCCGAGCGCGGCCTGTCCTTCGAAGCGTGGGTGTACTCGCACGCCATTCCCGACGTCACCGCGCTGGCCGAACGCTATCCCGAGGTGCCGATAGTGCTGGACCACCTGGGCACGCCCGCGGGGATCTTCGGCGGCGTCGGCAAACACACCGGCACCAATCCCGGACTGCGCAGGCAGCTGTTGGTGCGGTGGCGCGACGATCTCGCCGCACTCGCCGCGCGCCCGAACGTGGTCGCGAAGGTGAGCGGGCTGATGATGCCGATCCTCGGCCACCCGATTCCACCGCGGGGCACCTCGACGCCCGTGCCGCAGCTGCTCGACCGGATCGGCCCACTGGTCGAGCACGCCTTGGAAGTCTTCGGCGCGGACCGACTCATCTGGGGTTCGAATTTCCCCGTGGACAAGCCGGTCACCAGCATCGCGAACAGTATCGAGGCGATCGCGACGGCTGTCACCGGCCACGGCGGCGGGCGCGCGGAACTCGAGCGGGTCTTCCGCACCACCGCGCAGCGGGTGTACCGGATCGCGGACTGAGACGGTCCCACTTCGGGGCCGGGCGATCATGTCGGTGCCCGTGGCTAGGATCTGCCGCGTGAAAGCGACCGGCACCTTCTCCGTGAGTTCCTTCGTCGCGGCCGAAGTGGCCCCCGATTCGACGATCACCACCGCGCTACCGGTGGGCGTCGCCATCATCGCCAAGCAGTTCCACGGCGGGATCGAGGGCCGCTCGTCGACGGTCTTCACCTCCGCGTTCGACCAGGCCACCGGCGTGGGCAGCTACGTGGCCATGGAGTCGTTCGATGGCGCCCTCGGCGGCGTCTCGGGCGCCTTCAACTTCCTGCATGTCGCGAGCACCACCGGCTCCGACCGGACCAACGAGTTCTGCGCAATCGTCCCCAGCAGCGGCACCGGCGGCCTCGCGGGGATCACGGGCACCGGCGGGCTCAGCGTGGACGCCGACGGCACCCACCGCATCTGGTTCGACTACGAACTCGGCTGAGCCGCGCGAGCCAGTCGCGCGGTGAGCGTGCCGCGAGCGGTCGCCAGTGACGGCCCGTACCAGGTGAGAGCGCGACCCTCCACCAACGCGACCGGAATCCCCGCGAACGCGTCCGGCCCGTCGGATTCGGTGAAGACGTACGGCTCGTCGGGAAGCACTGCCAACTCGACACCCGCGGTCAACTCTTCCTCGCTGACGCGCGGATAGCGATCGGGGCGATCGGCGTGCACCAGCCGCAGGCCCAGGCGATGGGCGATGTCGCCGGTGAACGTGTCCCGCCCGACGACCATCCACGGGTTGCGCCAGATCGGGATCACGGCGGCACGAGGCGGTGCCGGTGGCGGTGGCTTCCAGGCGGTTTCGGCCTCGGCCAGCCACGCCGGGACCTCGACACCCAGCGCTTCCACGCAGAGCCGGGCGAGCGAGGCGATGGCGTCGTCGACCGTCTCTATTTCGGTGACCCACACCGGGATCCCCGCCGCGCGCAGGCGTTCGACATCGATGCGGCGGTTCTCCTCTTTGTTGCACAGCACCAAGTCGGGAGCGAGTTCGACGATGCGCCGCACGTCAGGGTTCTTCGTGCCGCGAACCCGCTCGACCGCCAAATCGGCCGGGTGCGTGCACCATCGCGTGGCGGCAACCAGGACCTCGGGACAGGTGAGTGCCACCGCCTCGGTCAGTGACGGAACGAGCGACACCACCCGGCGCGGCGGTGTGCGCACGTCCACGGGAGTTGCGAGGTCGTCGCGAGGCAATCCGGCCCACGGACTATTCCCTGCCACGCTGTCAGCCTATAACAGAACATCCGCGCTGCTCGGTGCCCTTTTCGAGCACGAAGAGGGGCTGTGTGGCAGTCGGCGGTTCACCGCCAAGTTCGGCGCAAGGGCAGTGCCAAGGCGCTCCTGGGGCAGTTCCGTGCCGGGTTGCGCGGCAGGAGAATTGATATCGGCACCCGGCGTCGGGAAGTCTCCGGTCCCTTCGCTCCGCCGGAATCGATCCCGCCCCGACAGACCGGCGGTAACCGACAGCCTCGATGCTGGGTGCCAACCAACGTCAGCGGTCGAACAGCCGATAGACAGCGGTGAGTTCACGCAGACCGGTCGCGGCGACCGTCTCGTCGGCCGAGGTCATCCGCAAGGCTTTGCGCAGCAGCACGGGATCCAGATCCTCCGGCGCCGGGCGGAATTCGACGGCGGGCAGGTCGGGCAGAGCAGCGTGCTCGCCGTACGGGTCGTCGGAAACGGGTGATCGCGGCTCGCGCTCGATGCCGCCGATGAGTGTGTCCAGGTCGAGTCCCCGCAGGGTGAGGATCTCTCGCGGGCGTTCGTCGAGTCGCTCGGCCAGTAGGTAGCAGACCGCGGCCACGTGCTTGCACGGCCAGCCCGGGTCGGGGCAGGTGCAGGAGAAATCCAGGTCCGCCGCCGTGCTCGGCAGCAGCAGCGGCCCCAACCCCGTCGGCAACGCGCCCGAGGCGATCTCGGCGAGCATGCCCGGAGCCGAACGAATGGTCTCGATGAGCAACTCGAGTTCGTCCTCGCGCAGCGGGCGCACAGTGAACACCGCTGTGAACGGGCGCGGTTGACTGCCTTGAACTTCCGCGGTCACCGCGCCCGGCTCGATCCGGTAGTTCACGACCTGGCCGGACCTGGCGTAATTGCGGCCGCGCGCCAGCCGGCCCGGCTCCGCCATCCGCTCGACCGCTTCCACCAGCGCCTTACCCCACCAGGTGCGACCGAAGCCGCCGCGCAGGCTGCGTGCTGGGACTCCGCCGCGCACCGGCAGCTTCTTCCCGTACTCGGAGTAGTCGACGAAACTCATTCACCCACCGCCGCCGCGCCGAGGGTGAACAGGTCGCGCAGTTCGTCGGTGCTCAGTTCGGTGATCCAATTCTCCCCCGCACCGACGGCCAGATCGGCGAGTTGCCGCTTTCCGTTGATCATCTCGTCGATCCGCTCCTCGATCGTGTCTACACAGACCAGCTTGCGTACCTGCACGTTGCGTCGCTGACCGATACGGAAGGCGCGGTCGGTGGCCTGGTTCTCCACCGCGGGATTCCACCAGCGGTCCAAGTGGATCACGTGGTTGGCGGCGGTGAGATTGATTCCGGTGCCACCCGCTTTGAGCGATAACAACATCAGCGGCGGTCCGTCCGGCGCCTGGAATCCGGCGACCATCGCGTCGCGCTTCTTCTTCGGCACGCCACCGTGCAGAAACGGGATCTGCGCTCCGAACCGCTCCGCCAGATAGGGCGCGACCAGCTCCCCGAACTCCCGGAATTGCGTGAACAGCAGAGCCTTCTCGCCGTCGGCCAGCACCGCGTCCACTACGTCTTCGACGAGGGCGAGCTTGCCGGAGCGGTGCGCCCCTCGGTGCAGCACACCCGACCCGTCGCCCAGGAAATGCGCCGGATGGTTGCACACCTGCTTGAGCCGGGTGAGCGCACCGAGCACGGCGCCTTTGCGCGCCATCCCTTCGGCGTCCTTGATCTTGGCCAGCATGTCGTCCACCACCGCCTGATAGAGCGCGGCCTGCTCGACGGTGAGATTGGCCCGCACCGTCATCTCGAGTTTGTCCGGCAGGTCGCTGATCACCGTGGGGTCGGTCTTCACGCGCCGCAGCACGAACGGCTGGGTGAGCCAGCGCAGGCGGCTGATCGCGTTCTGGTCGCGTTCTCGTTCGATGGGCACCGCGAAGCGGGCGCGGAACGACTGTGGACTGCCGAGCACCTTCGGCATCGCGAAATCCATGATCGAGCGCAGTTCTTCCAACCGGTTCTCCACCGGAGTGCCGGTGAGCGCCAACCGATGCCGCGCCCGCAGCGACCGCGCCGCCCGCGCCTGCCGCGTTCCGGCGTTCTTGATGTGCTGCGCTTCGTCCAAGACGACGCGGTTCCACTGCTGCTTGCCGAGTTCCTCGGCGTCGCGGACGAGCAGCGCGTAGGTGGTGATCACCAGATCCGCGGCGGCGACCGTCTCGTCGAGTTCGGCGCCGGTCCGCCGTCCCGCGCCGTGGTGCACCCACACCCGCAGGTCGGGGGCGAAGCGTTCCGCCTCGCGCTGCCAGTTGCCGACCACCGACATCGGGCACACGAGCAAGGTGGGGCCCGGCTCAGCAGCATCGGGCGTAACGGTCGGCGACGAGTTCTCGCGCTCGTGTACCAGCAACGCGAGCACCTGAACGGTTTTGCCGAGTCCCATGTCGTCGGCCAGGATTCCACCGCACCCCATCCGGCTCATCGTGACCAGCCAGGACAGGCCGCGTTCCTGGTACGGGCGCAGCTCGGCCTTCAGGCCGACGGGCGGGGCGACCGCCGCCGGCTCGTGCGTGCGGTCGAGCAGGTCGGCCGCCCACCCCGAGGCCGTGACGTCGGTGATCGGCACCTGCGGCACGCGCGAGACCGCGATCTCGCCGAGCATGTCCGCGAAGGTGACCGGCGAGTCGTCGGCATGCGCGGCGACATACCGGGCCGCCGCGGCCAGCGCCTTGTGATCGGCCTGCACCCACTGACCGCGCAGCTGGACCAGATCGGATTTGCCGCGCACCAGGCGTTGCATCTCGGCCGCGGTCAACACCATGTCGCCGAGCGCGAGCTCCCACCGGTAGGAGACCAGGCCACGCAGACCGACCGCGCTCTCCGCCGCGGGCACCGCACTGTCCACGCGCAGCCGCATACTCGGTTCGGCGACGCTCCACGCGCGCGGCAGCAGCAACTGGACTCCGGCGGCGTGCAGGGCGTGCGCGCCGTGCGCCACCAGGTCCAGCACCACCTCGGTGGGCAACAGCAGATCCAGGCTGCGCGGATCGCTCGGCAGGTCGCGCAGCCTCGGATACGCGCGCTGCGCCGCGCCGAGCTTGTCCACGGCGATCCGTATCAGATTCGGATCTTCCTGCAAGACAACCGTTTTCGGCGCCTCACCGGTGACCCGCAGGCAGACCTCCAGTCGCCACAGCGCCACCCCATCGTCGGCCACGCCGATCTCGCCGTCCGGTTCCAGCAGGCGCAGCACCAGCTCCGGCTCGTCACCGGTCAGACTGGCCCGCCAGCGCTCCAGCACCTCCGCGACCTGGTAGCTGCCGTTGTCCAGCGCGGTGTCGCCCACCAGCGCGGCCAGCAACGGATGCGACGCGCCCGGCGGGTCGGCCAGCGCCCGCGCGATCGGATCGGTGAGTTCGGTGACCATATCGTCGAGCAGCGCGCCCGGACGCCCGGCCACCCGCAGGGCCTGCGGCATGGCGACCGCCAGTTCGGCCAGCCACGCACGTTGCCGCTCCCCGCCGACCAGCCGCCAGCGCACCCACCACTGCCCGTCCTCCCTGCGCAGCTCCGGCACGACCCGCCCGGCGCGCACCCAGCGTTCGATGCCATGGGCGACGTGGGCGAGGAAACGCAGATCGCCCGACACCAGCTCGGCGGGAAGCCGCTGCCGAAGGGCCTCGGCCGCCGCCACGGGGGCCAGGGCGTGCGCACGCACCCGCTCGGTAGCGGTGACGCCGCCCGCGACGACCAAGACTTCGGCCCGGTGCCGGAATTTCGACGCCCGCAGCACGCGGCCCAGCGGATCGGGAAGCTCGGCGGACGCGGCAGCGACCGGCGAGTCGTGCCAGAGCAGCAACCCGGATCCCGGCGACCACAGTCCGTGCAGCATCAACCCATCCAAGCAGGCGGCCCCGACACGCCCGCGCACCCCGTGGTCGGCAGGATCGTCGAGCAGTTCGATCGGGGTGGCCGGAACGCGCCGAACGTGACCACCGCACCGAGCCGTCACACCGCGCCGACGTCCGGGTTTCCACGCCGAGAACACCCGACCGGCGCGCCTTCGGCCCGGTCGAACCGACTCCGCTGCCGTGGCACGAGCACCGGATGTCACCCGAGGCGGCACGAGCGGGACTCGCCGCCTGCCGTCAGCCGGGACGGTGCAGGTCCTTCGGGATGTCGTACCGATGATCCATGCGAAACCCCCAGTTCAGGAGCAGTATGGACGGTACCGACAGTGTGCTGGACCACGCGAATTCGAGGTGGACCACGTGTACCGGGAAGACATCGCAATGTCGCGGCCGGACGAATGGACGTGTCACTACCGATCGGCGCCGGTTCGGCACATACTGGGTTATTCGCAGGTCATCGTAGAGAAACCGCAGCTTGGTGTCGAGGAAGCGGAGGAAGCAGCATGACGATCCTGCTCCAGGTTCTCGAGCAGAGCTTCACACCGACGACCGCGTGGGAACGGCGCAAGTGGACCTTCGTGCACGCCGACAAGATCGTCGGCATGCGGCTCGACGGGCAGTGCGGCGTATGGCTGGACCTGTCGCGGCCCGGGGAATCCCAGTGCCTGGCCCGCACCACCCACCCGAGCGAGGCGATCACGTTCCTGCTCACCACGTTCGCCAAGATCGCCGAATGCGAGGAGCAGGGCGGCTCGTGGCTGATCGGGCACGACGGCACGCATATCGAGTCGATCGCGGCCACTCGGTTCCCGCCCCGGGCGAGCGAGGTCACCGACGACGATCTCCTGGCCCGCGCCTGGCTGTAGGTCCCCCGCTGGTCAGCTACCTGTCGCGACCGGTCGTTTCGGATCGTTCGACCATTGCGACCACGACCCGGGATACAAGGCCGCCTCCACTCCCACGATGGCGAGGGCCGCGACCTGGTGCGCCGCTGTCACGCCGGAACCGCAGTACACGGCCACCGGCCCGGACCCGAAACCGGCGAAACGATCGCGCAATTGCTCCACTGCGCGGAAGCGGCCCTTGGCATCGAGATTGTCGGCGGTCGGCGCGCTCAGTGCGCCGGGTATGTGGCCGGCGCGGGGGTCGATCGGCTCCACGTCACCGCGGAAACGCTCCGCGGCCCGGGCATCCAGGAGTACGCCCTTCCAGCGAGCCGCCGCGTCGGCATCGATCACCGGCAGATGGCCGGGGCTCAGGTCGACGTCGCCGGGCTCGGGATCGGGTTCGGCGCCGGTCGCGACGGGTTCACCCGCCTCGATCCAGCCGGGCAGCCCGCCGTCGAGAATGCGCACGTCCGCGACACCCGCCCAGCGCAGCAGCCACCAGGCTCGGGCGGCGGCCATGCCACCGGTGGCGTCGTAGACGACCACGGGATCGCCGTTGCGCAGACCCCAACTGCGCGCGCACTTCTCCAACTGCGCGAGGTCCGGCAAGGGATGCCTGCCGCGCGCGGGTGAGGGCGGCGCGGCCAGTTCGATCTCCAGGTCGACGAACACCGCACCCGGGATGTGGCCTGCGAGATAGTGCTGCGGCCCGTCCGGGTCGCCCAGCGCCCATCGGACATCCAGTAGGTGAAGCCGCTTGTCCGCCAAGGCGTCCCGAAGCTCTCCCGGTGAGATCAGTACCGCGCTCAACTCAGCTCCTCGTCCCGAATCGCGTCCTCGCGCACCGACTCCCCTACCCTACGCATCCGGATGTGCCGATGTCGCCATACTCTCGTGTCCCATGTCACCCGCCGGTCCAAGTCAGGCCAGTTTCCGGGCACTGGCAGGCGACACGCCCGCGTGACCAGGGGCAATATCCGACCGGTGTCGAATGTTTCCACCGACCCCACCCCCGTGACGCGGGAACCCGAACGGTCGAAGACCGGGCTACTGCCCCCGCTGGGCGCGGGCGCGGTGACGGCGCTCGTCGGTTTCACCAGCTCGTTCGCGGTGGTGCTGAGCGGATTGACCGCGGTGGGAGCGAGTCCCGCCCAAGCCGCGTCGGGCCTGCTCGCGCTGTGCCTCACGCAGGCGGTCGGCATGATGGCGCTGAGTTACCGCTACCGGATGCCGATCACGCTGGCCTGGTCCACGCCCGGCGCGGCGCTGCTGGCCGGGACCGGCGCGGTGGCGGGCGGCTGGCCCGCCGCGATCGGGGCGTTCGTGGTCGCGGGGGCGCTGATCGTGGTCACCGGACTGTGGCAGCGGCTGGGCACGCTGGTCGCCGCGATCCCGGTGGAGATAGCACAGGCCATGCTGGCCGGTGTGCTACTGCCGTTGTGCCTGGCTCCGGTCCGGGCCGTGCAGACCAGTCCGGCGGTGGTGGTGCCGGTGATCCTGGTCTGGCTCGTGCTGCAACGGTATGCCCAGCGCTGGGCCGTGATCGCCGCGTTCGCGACCGCGGCGCTCGGCGCCGCGATCAGCATCATGGCGCAGCACCGGCACCTCGACGTGGCCGCGATGGCCCCGCGGCTGGAACTGACGCTGCCGCACTGGAGCTGGCAAGCGCTGATCGGCGTCGCGATCCCGCTCTACGTCGTGACCATGGCGTCGCAGAACATCCCGGGGACCGCGGTACTGGCCTCGTTCGACTACCGGGTGCCCTGGCGCGCGGCGATGACCGTCACCGGTCTCGGCACCGTCGCCGGGGCGCCCGCGGGCGGGCACGCGATCAACCTCGCCGCCATCAGCGCCGCGCTCTCGGCAGCCCCCGCCGCGCATCCGGACCCGAAGCGGCGCTGGATCGCGGCGTTCACCACGGGCGTGATGTATCTGGCCCTAGCGCTGGGTTCGGCCGCCCTGGTGACGTTGATCGCGACCGCTCCGGCGGGAACGCTGGAAACCGTCGCCGGCCTGGCCCTGCTGGCGACCCTGGCGGCGGCGCTCGGCGCGGCACTGCGCTCCGAGCACCGCGAGGCAGGCGTCGTGACCTTCGTGATCGCCGCCTCCGGGGTCGGGTTCGCCGGCATCGGCGCCGCTTTCTGGGCGCTGCTCGCCGGGCTCGTGGTGCGCAAAGTGCTGCCTCGGTCGCAATGAGTCCGGCCGAGGAAGTGCGTCCACGGCTCACCGGGTCGAGCGAAGGCTCGGCAGCCGCCTACGCCTGCAGTGCGGCCTGGAAGCGGCGCATTCCGTCGAGCCAGCGATCGTAGTCGGAGCCCTTGTGGCGGTACATCTTCAGCACCTCGGGGTGCGGAAGGATCAAGAAGCGCTCGTCGGCCACCCCGGTCAGCACGACCTCGGCGACCTCCTCCGGGGACAGCACCGCACCCGCGCTGGTGACGGCCTTCACCGCGAGTTCCGCCTCGGCGGCGTGCTCCGGCGGAACCAGGCCGCCCTGCAGCAACCGCGTGTCCACGCCCATCGGGCACACGCAGCTCACCCGGACCCCACGGTCGCCGTAGGTGACCGACAGCCATTCCGCGAACCCGACGGCCGCGTGCTTGGACACCGCGTAGGGCGCCGAACCGAGCTGGGTGAGCAGCCCCGCCGCCGACGCCGTGCCGACGAAGTAGCCGCCGCCGCGCGCCAGCCATCCGGGCACCAGCATCCGCGCGGCGCGGACGTGCGCCATCACGTTGACCTCGAGCGCGGCTGCCCACTGCTGGTCGGTGCTGTCCAGGCCCGCGCCGCCGCCGATGCCCGCGTTGGCGAAATACAGGTCCACCGGCCCGAATTCGGCCTCGGCGCGGTCGATCGACTCGCGGATGACCGCCTCGTCGGCCACATCACCACCCACCGCGACCGCACCCGGCCCCAGAGACTCCGCCACCCTGGCCGCACTCGCACCGTCCAGATCGGCCAGCACCACGCGCGCGCCTGCCGCGACGAGCCGGGCGGCCAACGCCGCCCCGATCCCCGCGCCCGCCCCCGTCACAATGGCCACTTTGCCCGAAATCTCCATTCCCGCACCCTAGCGGGACATCGCGCTGTCCCGGAGCCATCGCGGCCGCCGCGAGCCGCGTCGGGGAATCGGTCGCGCGGTGTAACCGGGCGGCCCGGAAGTTCGAGCCGACGCGCACAACCCCCGCTATCCCACTCGTCTACTTGGCGAACGGCGACGACTCGAACCTCAGCACAGTCGAGGTCAGGGGCGTTCACCCCGAGTTCGCCAGGCGATCGAGCAGCGGTGCGGTGCGCGGACCGACCAGCTCGCGCATCACCAGCGCCATGTTGGTGCGCTCGACGCCGGGGATCTTGAGGATCTGCCCGGCGATGCGATACAGGTCGTCGGCGTCGCGCGCGACCACTCGCACCGTCAGATCGGTGAGTCCGGTCATGCCGCACACCTCGGTCACCTCGGGCACCTCGGCGAGTTCGTCGACCACCGAATCCAGCCGGTGCTGGTCGACGACGACCGCCACGAACGCGGCGAGCGGATAACCGAGCGCGCGCGGCTCGACTCGACGCTCGAAGCTGCCGAGCACGCCACCGGCCTCCCAGCGGGACAACCGAGCCTGCACGGTATTGCGGGACAGGCCGAGCCGCGCGGCCAGCTCGACACCCGTTGCCCTGGGATTGGCGACCAGCTCCAGGAGCAGCCTGGCGTCGGTGGCATCCAGGCTCACGGCGACGTTTTCTCTGGTCATACCACGCAGTATGACATCAGCCCGCCAGTCGCAATTGAGCATTCTGCCCATCCATCGGCCGACCGCTTGCGCAGTTCGCATTGAGGTGGATGCTGTGAAGTAGGGCACATTCCGGTGTGTCGCTACGGCCTGGTGAGGAGGCGATCGTCCATGCCCGGCAAGTCCGAGTATCCGGTTCAGTTGGTGCAGCCGGATGGTCGCCGTGTCCTCGATCCAGCGCATGCCGCGCTGGTCACCGACATCGGGCCGCAGCAGCTGCGGGCGTTGTACGCGGACATGGTGGTCACCCGGCGGATCGACGTCGAGGCCACCGCGCTGCAGCGGCAAGGCCAGCTCGGCCTGTGGGCGCCCCTACTCGGACAGGAGGCCGTCCAGGTCGGCTCGGCGCACGCGTTGCGTCCCGACGACTACGTGTTCTGCAGCTACCGCGAAACGGCGGTCGCCTACTGCCGCGGGGTGCCGCCCACCGATCTCACCCGGCTCTGGCGCGGAGCCGCCCACCATTGCTGGGACCCGCGTCCGGTGAACATGACCAACCCGAACATCGTCGTCGGTTCCCAGGGCCTGCACGCGACCGGTTACGCGTTCGCCGCGCACTTGGACGGCGCCGAGATCGCCACCATCGCCTATTTCGGCGACGGCGCCAGCAGTCAGGGCGATCTGGCCGAGGCGCTCGGATTCGCCGCGAGCTGGAGCGCGCCCGTGGTGTTCTTCTGCCAGAACAACCATTGGGCGATCAGCGAACCGGTGCGGGTCCAGAGCGCGACACCGATCGCCCACCGCGCGTACGGATACGGCATGCCGGGCACGCAGGTCGACGGCAACGATGTGCTCGCCGTGCTCGCCGTGACCAGACAGGCGGCGGCCAGGGCGCGCTCCGGCGGCGGCCCGTCGTTCATCGAAGCGCTCACCTACCGGATGGGTCCGCACACCACCGCGGACGATCCCACCCGCTACCGCTCGGCCGCCGAGACCGAGCAGTGGGCGCGGCGCGATCCGATCGACCGTGTCCGCAGGCTGCTCGAGCACGAAGGGCACTGGGACGACGCGTTCGCCGCCCAGGTCGCCGAGCGTTCGGACGCGGTCGCCCGAGCGGTGCGCGGCGCGACCATCGGCATGCCCGATCCGGCGCCGAGCGAGCTGTTCGACCACGTCTACACCGCTCCGCACCCGCTGATCACCGAACAGCGGAGGGCATACGCGCAATACCTGGCCGGTGATCCCGGCGGGCACCGCGCACCAGCAGAAGGAGTCCCGCGATGATCACCACCTTCGCCGCCGCGCTCAACACCGGCTTACGCCGCGCGCTGGAGGACGATCCGAAGGTCTTGCTGATGGGCGAGGACATCGGCCGCCTCGGCGGCGTATTCCGGGTGACCGACACGTTGCAGAAGGACTTCGGCGACAACCGCGTCATCGATACGCCGCTGGCCGAATCCGGCATCATCGGAACGGCTTTCGGCATGGCGCTGCGGGGCTACCGGCCGGTGTGCGAGATCCAGTTCGACGGCTTCGTCTATCCCGCCTTCGATCAGATCGTCTCGCACGTCGCCAAGATCAACTATCGCACGCAGGGAAAGGTCAACGCGCCGTTGACCATTCGCATCCCTTTCGGTGGCGGAATCGGTTCGGTCGAGCACCACTCCGAATCACCCGAAGTCTATTTCGCGCACACCGCCGGGCTGCGCGTCGTGACACCGAGCAACCCCTCGGACGCGTACTCGATGATCCGCCGGGCGATCGCGTTGAACGACCCGGTGATCTTCTTCGAGCCCAAGCGCAGGTACTGGGACAAAGCCGACGTCGACTTCGTCGCGCTCGACCGCGACGGCGGCCTGGCACTGGACCGCGCGCGCGTGTGCACCACGGGTTCGGACGCGACCGTCGTCGCCTACGGCGGCACCGTGGCGACCGCGCTGTCGGCCGCGCGGATCGCCGCGCGGGAGGGACGCGCACTCGAGGTGATCGACCTGCGCAGCCTGTCTCCGATCGATTTCGACACCATCGAGGAGTCGGTCGCGAAGACCGGACGGCTGGTCGTCACGCACGAGGCGCCGGTATTCGCCGGGCTCGGCGCCGAGATCGCCGCGCGAATCACCGAGCGCTGCTTCTACCACTTGGAGGCGCCGGTGCTGCGCGTCGGCGGATTCGACATCCCCTACCCCCCGGCTAAGCTCGAGAAACACCACCTGCCCGACCCCGACCGCATTCTCGACGCGGTCGACCGTTCCCTCGCCGCGTGAGGCGGGCTCGCCGTAGTGAGAGGTGCTCCCGTGGACAACTCGGCCCGTCAAGACTTTTCGGCGTCCGTGTTGGAATTCCGGTTGCCGGACCTCGGGGAGGGCCTCGCCGACGCCGAACTGGTGGCGTGGGAGGTGGCCGTCGGCGACACGGTCGAGTTGAATCAGGCCATCGCCGAAGTGGAGACCGCCAAAGCGGTCGTGTCGTTGCCGTCGCCGTTCGCGGGCCGGGTGGTGGAATTGCTCGCGCGGCCGGGCGACACCGTCGCGGTGGGGGCGCCGCTCATCCGCGTGGAGCAGGCGGCCCGGCCGGAAGAGACCACGAGGGAAACGGGCCGTGCGTCGGTCTTGGTGGGTTATGGCCCCGAAGAAGAGGCCACATCCCGGCGGCGGCCTCCCTCGGAACAACACCGCGTCTCGCCGCCCGCCGAGGCGGATACCGAACTGCGGGAACCGGAACGGCCGGGCAAAGCGCTCGGCGAAACCCGCCCGGCGGCTACACCCGCCGCACGAAAACTCGCTCGTGAACTCGGCATTGACCTGTGGTTCATCGCGGGCTCAGGTCCGGGTGGCGCGGTTACCCTCGATGACGTCCGCGGCGCGGTGCCCGTCTCCCAGCCGCGTCCGGTCGGACCGGCCGACGCGCCCGCCGGGACGGCCCTCCCGTCAGCGCGCGAGGAACGCACTCCGATCAGTGGCATCCGCAAGCGCACCGCGGCGGCGATGACGAACAGCGCGCGCACCATCCCGCAGGCCGGGGCTTTCGTCACCGTCGACTGCACCGCCTCGATGGAACTCCTCGACCACCTGCGCAGCACCAAACCGTTCGCGGGCCTGACCCTGACGCCGCTGCCGCTGGTCGCCAAGGCCACGCTCGCCGCGCTGGCCGACCATCCCGGCATGAACGTCTTCTGGGACGAAGCCTCCGGAGAAATCGTCACCAAGCACTACGTGAACCTGGGCATCGCGGTGGCCACCGAGCGTGGGCTGCTGGTACCGAACATCAAAGAAGCGCAGACCTCGAGCCTGCGCGACCTGACCCGCGAGATCGGCTGGCTGGCCGAGACCGCCCGCGCGGGCCGCGCGACGCCCGCCGACCTGCGCGGCGGCACCTTCACCATCACCAACGTCGGCGTCTTCGGCGTGGACGCCGGAGTCCCGCTGGTCAATCCGGGCGAGTCCGCCATCCTGTGTCTCGGCTCGATCAGCAAGCGGCCGTGGGTCGTCCGGGACGAGATCGCCGTCCGGTGGGTGACAACCCTCGGCGTCAGCTTCGACCATCGCGTGATCGACGGCGAGCTCGCGGCCCGATTCCTCACCACCACCGCGGGATTCCTGGAAGACCCGCTCACCCTGCTCAGCCGCGTGTGATGCCGTCCGCCCTCGGCGCTCAGTCCGTGACGAGCGCCGCCGCCGCAGTGCGGATGACCTCCGGGATCTCGACCGGCTTGCGGGTCTCGGCGTCCACGTAGACGTGCACGAAGACGCCGGTGGCGGACAGTTCCAGCGCGCCGTCGGCCTCCCGGAAGATGGCCAGGTCGTAGGTGATGCTGGAGCGGCCGAGCCGGGAGATGCGCAAGCCGACCTGCAACTGGTCGGGGAAACTGATCGAGCCGAGGTACTGGCAGGAGGTCTGCGCCACCACTCCGAGCGCGGGCAACTCGCGGATGTCGGTTCCGGTGGCGTGCATCAACCACGCGTTGACCGCGGTGTCGAAGTACGAGTAGTAGGTCACGTTGTTCACGTGCCCGTAGTGGTCGTTGTCGGCCCACCGGGTCGGCACCGGCCAGAGCACCGGATACTGCTGCGTCACCCGGCCGACGATAGCTCAGTGGGAATGCGGCTGTATCCATCGAGCCGCGTGCGGGGCCCTACGTGGCTACGCGAGCTCCCTCCTCCGGGCCTGACCGCACGCGGCTGTGCCGGTGGTCGCGCGGGGAGACGCCGAAGTGCCGCTTGAACGCGGTGCTCAGCGCGAAGGCACTGCCGTACCCGACCTGACGGGCGATGGCCTCGATCGTGGCGTCGGACTCCTGCAGCAGGTCGGCGGCCAGTGCCAGCCGCCATTCGGTGAGGAAGGCCATCGGCGGCTCACCCACCAGGTCGGTGAACCGGCGCGCCAGGGCGGCCCGCGACACCCCCACCGCCTCGGCCAAGCCCGCGACCGTCCACCCGTGCGCCGGATTGTGCTGGAGCAGGCGCAGGGCTCTGCCGACCAGCGGGTCACCGTAGGCGTGGTACCAGGCGGGCGCGTCGTTGCGGGCGAACCAGGCGCGCAGCGCGGCGATCAGCACCAGATCCAGCAGGCGATCCAGCACGGCGCTCTGGGCGGGCTCGTCCTTGGTCACCTCGTCGACCAGGATGTCGAGCACCCGGCTGTCGAAGTCGTCGCGCTGCAACACCAGCGCGGGTGGGAGCGCGCGCAGCAGGCGCTGGCTGGCCGCGCCCGCGGACTCATAGGTGCCGGTGACCATCAGGGTCGCTCCGTGCGGATCGGTCCCCCACTGCCGGACACCCAAACTGAGTGTTTCGCAAAGAATTTCGCCGTCCGGCGTCTTCGTCACCTGGCCGGGATGGATGACGATCTGCGGTTCGGTGGCCGGGTCGTCGGCCACCGTGTACGGCGCGGGCCCGCGAAAGATCGCGACATCGCCCGCGCCCAACTGCCGCGGCGCGCCCTGATCGGTGACGATCCACCCGCCGCCGCGGATCATCGACAGCACGGTCAGCGGCGCCTCGTCCTCGATGCGCAGCGACCACGGCGGATTCAGCAGCGAGCACATCAGGAACGCGCCGCGAGCGCGAGGGCCTTCGAGCAGACTGGCGAGCGCATCCACGCCTCCAGAGTAGACGATCACGCATGATCATGAGCCGCTGAACCATGTTCCGTCTCAGCTGCGGCGGATGTACTTGGATCCATGACAAACACCACCACTGACCACCACCTCATCCTCGTGACCGGCGGCACCGGCAAGACCGGCAGCCGTGTCCTCACCCGGCTCCGCGCGGCCGGGCATCCGGTCCGCGTCGGCTCGCGAGCCGCGGACATCCCGTTCGACTGGGCCAACCGCGGCACCTGGCCCGCCGCGCTGACCGGCGTGCGCGCCGTCTACGTCGCGTTCCAGCCGGACCTCGCGGTCCCCGGCGCGCCCGAGGTGATCCGCGCGTTCGCCGGGGCCGCCGCGCAAGCAGGCGTGCGCAAGCTGGTGCTGCTGTCCGGGCGGGGCGAGCCGGAGGCCGTGCAGTGCGAGCAGGCCGTGCGGGACTCGGGCCTGCACTGGACGATCATGCGCAGCAGTTTCTTCGCGCAGAACTTCAGTGAGGGCGCGTTCACCGATTACATCCTGGCCGGGGAACTCGCACTGCCCAATGGCAGCGTGCCCGAGCCGTTCGTGCACGCCGACGACATCGCCGACGTAGCCGTCGCCGCGCTCACCTCGGACCGGCACGACGGCGAGATCTACGAACTGACCGGGCCGCGGGCGATCACCTTCGGCGAGGCGGTCGCGGAGATCGCCGCGGCCACCGGGAGGCCGATCGCCTTCGTGCCCGTCTCCCGAACGGATTTCGTCGCCGGACTGACCGAATCCGGAGTTCCCGCCGACGTGGTGAGCCTGCTCGACTACTTGTTCGGCACGGTGCTCGACGGGCGCAACGCCGAGCCGGGCGAGGGCGTACGCCGTGCGATCGGCCGCAGTCCGAAGGATTTCGCCGACTACGTCACGCAGACGGCGGCCACCGGAATCTGGAATGTCCCGGCCGCATGAGGCGTTGAGAAGATAAGCGGGCTCGCTCGCGGACGCGACGCGCAATGCCGAGCGTCACGCACGGTCGCACGACCAGGTCGACGACGCCCTGGACCGGTTCCGCGGGCGAGGCCGGCCGAAACGGACCATTTATCGGTACCGTCGAAGTGGTGTTGAGCCCGACGGTCGATCGTCCGATCCGCGTCGCGCGCGCCGCGGTGTTCACCGTTTTCGCGTTGAACGGCTTCCTACTCGCCATGTGGGTGGTGCACATCCCGGTCGTCATCGACCGCACCGGGATCTCGAAATCGACACTGGGGATGTTCATCCTGCTGATGTCCGGTGCGGGCATCGTCGGGATGCGGCTGGCGGGTCCGCTCGCCGATCGGTTCGGCAGCAGGACGCTGGTCGGCGCGGCCGCGTGCATCGGGTCGGTGGCGATGATCGGGCCCGGCCTGGCCACCGGCCCGTTCACTTTGGCGCTCGCTCTGATGTTCTTCGGCTTCGGCAACGGAGCGCTGGACGTGTCGATGAATACCCAAGCGGTACTGGTCGAGCGGGCCTACCGGCGTCCGATCATGGCCGCCTTCCACGCGCTGTTCTCCGGCGGTGGCTTGCTCGGTTCACTGCTCGGAGCCGCCGCGCTCCGGGCGGGCTGGGATGTGCGGGCGACCCTGACGCTCGCGGCGCTCGCCTGTGTCGCGCTGACGCTCGCGCTGGTGCCGCGGCTGCTGCGGGAAGTCTCCCCCTCCGCGCACACGGCCACCCACGGTGTCGCGTCAGTGCACGCGACCGAGCTCGACGCCACGCCGCTCGGCCACGACGCGATGACGCCCCGGCACGAGGCCGCCGGGTCCGGGCACGACGTCACGCCGACCGCGTACGACGGGACGGCGACGGCACAGCCGCTGGACCGACCTCGCGATGACAAGGTGGCACGCGGGCAGGTGAACGCCCGCGATCGCGCCCGAAAAGTTCTCGCTCTGGCGGCGATCGCCTTCGCACTGCTCCTGGCCGAGGGCGTGGCCGCGGACTGGAGCGCGTTGCAGATGCGCGAGCATCTGGGCGCCGACGCGGCGACCGCCGCGCTGGCCTTCGGCGCCTTCTCCACCACGATGACAATCGGGCGTTTCGGCATCGACCGGGTCAGCCACGTCTTCGGCCGGGTCGCGGTGGTGCGCTACGGCTCGCTGATCGCCGCCCTCGGCTTCGCGGTGATCATCGTCTCGCCCTGGATTCCGCTGACGCTGCTGGGCTGGGCAATGACCGGGATCGGACTGGCCGGTGGCGTACCGCAGATCTTCACCGCGGCAGGCAATCTGGGCTCCGGCACGGCCGCGACCGACATGTCCCGGGTGTTCAGCGTCGGCTACGTCGGATTGCTCGCCGGTCCCACGGTCATCGGCTGGCTCACCGCCGTGGTGTCGCTGACCACGGCCATGGTCGTACCGATGGTCGCCATACTGCTCTGCTGCTGGTTCGCGAGCGTCGTCGCCGAGCCCGGTAGGCAGGCGGCCTGACCGCCTCGGTGCCTCGCGGCTCGACCATCGGCACTCACTCGATGGCCGAGCCCCGACTTCCTCGACTATCCACGAACCGCTACTTGGGCGGCGCCAGGCACAGGGTTATCGGCTCGGGCTTGGGGTAGACGATCGTGTCGTTCTCGGTCGCCTTCGCTCCGCACGCGGATTTGTCCGCGGTGCCGCGCACGATCCGGCCGATCTTGAAGTCCGCCGCCGAACCACACGCGACCTTCGTGCTGGCGCCGAGGAAGCCGCCGTCGATACAGTCGCCCTCCTTGACGTTCAGCCGCAGGCACAGCGTGTAATCGTTGCTGCCGGTCTGGTAGTAGCTGGCGTAATCCTTGGTCGGGCAGTCCGCGTTCGAGCCGTCGAGCCGTTGCGCCACGACGTAGTTGGCTTCCGGATCGGAGCATTCCTTGGTGGCGAACTCGGCTTTGATCGTGGTGCCCGACAACTTCGCGCACTGACCGATCTCGATCTTCTCCCCGTCCGAGCGGAACACGGTGCGGGCCCCCACGACCAGCAAGCCGAGCACCACGACGACACCGAGTACGGCCAGGATCTTGCCGACGCCACCGCCGCCCCTGTTCTGCCGCGGTGGTGGCCCCGGCGGCGGGAACCCGCCACCCGGGTAGCCCGGCTGCTGCGGGAAGCCACCCTGCGGCGGATAGCCCGGCTGGCCAGGGTATCCGGGCTGGGGGTAGCCCTGAGGCTGCCCCGGGTAACCCTGTTGCCCCGGAAAGCCTTGCGGAGCGGGACCGGGCGGCTGCTGTGGGTGGCCGGGCGGGCCTGGATTCGGATAGTTCGGTGGTGTGGTCATGGATCCCCTCCCCGGGTCTCGCGTGGTTCCGTGCGCACAGCGCGACGGGCGAACCCATGGAATCTAGCCGATCGGTATGAACACCGCCGTGCGAGATACCGCGTGGTTCTTTTCACTCACTCGTAATGACGCGCGCTGCAAAGGTTCCGCTCAGCCGAGCCCTTCCAACCGGTTCACAGATACAGTCCCGGACTAACCGTTTTCTCGGTGACGGAGTCGATGCGGGCCTCGCCGTCGCGCACCGCGACGAGTTCGGCCAACGTCGCTCCGTCCGGATACGCGCCGGCCTCGGAGCGCTGCTCCCGGTCCAGCCAGGCCGTCGCCTCCGTGCCCGACAGCCGCCCGATCTCGATTCGCGCCAGGCACCGGCCCGGCCGCGTCACCGCTGGGTGCAGGCGGGACAGGTCCTCGTTGGTGGTGATGGCGACGAGCACGTCCCTGCCCTGGCCGAGCATTCCGTCGGTCAGGTTCAGCAGCCGCGAGAGTCCCTGCCCCGCAGCCTCCTTCGCCTCACCGCGGATCAGCTCGTCGCAGTCCTCCAGAACCAGCATCCGCCAGCGGGGCGCGCCTTCGTCGGGGTTGTCGACACCCGCGGCCACCTCCATCAGATAGCCCGGCTTGCCGAACATCACCTCGGGGTCGAGCACACAGTCGAACTGGCACCACGCGCCCCAGGCCCGTGCCAGTGCGCGCAGTGCGGTGGTCTTCCCGGTGCCGGGAGGCCCGTGCAGCAGTACCAGCCGGCCGCGCACGTCGTCGGCGGTGATCGCCATCAGGCGATCCATCGTGGCGGCCACCTCGCCGGCGTAATTGCCGCGGATCGAGGACCACTCGGGCGCGGAGATGGAACGCGAACGCCGTTGCGGGCCATGGGTGTGCATGTGCCAGAAGCCCATCTCCACGGTGTCGCCCGTCTCCGGCGGCGCTGCCGCGTCGCGCACGGCCTCGGCGAGCAACTCGTCCGCGAGCGCGTCGGTGACGGCGGTGACCTCGACCATCGCCGAACCACCCGACCAGCGCACCGACCGCAGCGACCAGCCGTGCCCGACCACGAGCGTGGCCCCGCTGTCGTTGTCGCGCACCGTGCGCACCACGCGGCCGCGTGCGGGACGCAGCGGCGCGTCCGGCCGCACCCGCTCCAGATGCGCCGTGCGCGCGCACGGCTGATCGCCGCGCAGGAACGGATTGAGCGCGAGGGCATCGATCGCGTCGCGAATCGAGTAGGTGGAATCGACCGTGACGGTCCACGGCAGCCGCTCGGCGGGATCGACCGAGGGCTCCCCGGGACCGATCAACCGAAGGGGCTCATGACGTGCGGACACTCCGAGAATGATCCGGGGCGGCCGACCGCGCTGTCCATCGAATTACGAAAGCGCCCCTCCACCGGAAGTGGAGAGGCGCTTCGCGCGAAACCTCTGGCCTACAACGCCTTCAGTTCCTCGGTGACCGCTCCGACGGACTTCTTGGCGTCGCCGAACAGCATGGAGGTGTGGTCGGCGTAGAACAGCGGGTTGTCGATGCCCGCGAAGCCGGAGTTCATCGAGCGCTTGAGCACGATCACCGACTTGGCCTGGTCGACGTTGAGCACGGGCATGCCGTAGATCGGGCTGGAGGCGTCCTCGCGGGCGGCGGGGTTGGTGACGTCGTTGGCGCCGATCACCAGGGCGACATCGGTGCGATTGAATTCGCCGTTGATGTCGTCCATTTCCTTGAGCGCGTCGTAGGAGACCTCGGCCTCGGCCAAAAGCACGTTCATGTGGCCGGGCATCCGACCGGCGACCGGATGGATGGCGTATTTGACCTCCACGCCCTTGGCCTCCAGCAACGACGCCATCTCCTTGACCGCGTGCTGCGCCTGGGCGACGGCCATGCCGTAGCCCGGGACGACGATCACCTGGTTGGCGTACGCCATCTGGATCGCGGCGTCCGCGGCGGAGGTGGCCTTGGCCTGCTTCTGCTCACCACCGGAGGCGCCCGGCGCGGTCCCGCCGCCACCGAAACCGCCCGCGACGATGGCCGGGATGGACCGGTTCATCGCCTTGGCCATCAGGTTGGTCAGGATGGTGCCGGACGCGCCGACGATCATGCCCGCGACGATCATGGCGGTGTTGTTCAACGCCAGACCCGCGGCCGCGGCCGACAAACCGGTCAGGGCGTTGAGCAGCGAGATGACCACCGGCATGTCCGCCCCGCCGATCGGCAGCACGACCATCAATCCGAGCACACCGGCGGCGAGCAGCAACAGCACCATCCACCACCACGGCGCGCCACCATCGGCGGCGCCGATGCCGATCACCACGGCGGCGACCACGGCGACGACGAGCAGCAGCAGGTTGAGCGGCTGCTGCAGCTTGCCGACCCCGATCGGTTTGCCGGGCAGGATCTCCTGCAGCTTGCCGAAGGCGATCAGCGAGCCCCAGAACGACACCGAACCGATGATCGCGGCGAACAACGATCCGACGATGATGTGCACGGTCGGTTCCTCACCGTGCTTGAACGCGGAGAAGCCGGTGGTGTCGAGGAATTCCGCCCACGCGATCAACGCGACCGTGCCGCCGCCGACGCCGTTGAACGCGGCCACCAGCTGCGGCATCGCGGTCATCTTGGTGTAGCGCGCGGGCGGCACGCCGAGCACGACACCGAGCACGAGCCCGGCGACGATCAGGATCCAGTTGCCGGTGTCGCGGACCGCGATCAGCGTCGCGACCACCGCGAGGCCCATACCGATCGCGGCGATCCAGTTGCCGCGCACCGCGGTCTTCGGTCCGGTCAGGCCCATCAGGCCGTAGATGAACAGCGAGAACGCGATGATGTAGAGGATGTTGACGAGGTTGTCCATGGCTTACTTCCCCGCCTTCGCAGAACTTTCGGCGGCGACCGGCTTCTTGCCCTTGAACATGCCGAGCATGCGGTCGGTGACCACGAAACCACCGACCACGTTCAAGGTTCCGAAGACCAGCGCCACGAACAGGATGATCTGGATGCCGATCGACGGGTCGTCCATCTTGCCGAGGGTGACCAGCGCACCCAGCACGACGATGCCGTGGATGGCGTTGGTGCCCGACATCAGCGGCGTGTGCAGCGTGTTCGGGACTTTGGAGATCACGGCGAAACCGACGAACCCCGACAGCACGAGGATCGCGATATTCGCCAGCAGTTCGGTATACATCAGTTCTCCACCTTCGCCTCGGTCGTCTCCGCCACCTCAGCCGTATTCGTTCCCTCGGTCGACTCCGCGACCTCAGCGACAGTCGACTCCGCCGCCGCAGCGGCCGCGGGCGACTCCACCGTCTCGGTCGCGGCGGCCGATTCGGTCGCATCACGAGTGACGCAGGAATCAGCGAGCACCTGATCGCTGAAATCCGGTGCGAGCTCGCCGTCGACCAGCATCAGTTCCAGCAGCGCCGCGATGTTCTTGGAGTACAACTCGCTCGCGTGCTCGGGCATGGTGGCGGGCAGGTTCAACGGCGAGGCGATGGTCACCTCGTGCTTCACCACGGTCCGGCCGGGTTCGGTCAGCTCACAGTTACCGCCGGTCTCACCGGCCAGGTCCACGATCACGCTGCCCGGTTTCATTCCCGCGACCGCTTCGGCGGTCACCAACCTGGGCGCGGGACGCCCCGGCACCAACGCGGTCGTGATCACCACGTCGAAGCCCTTGATCGCGTCCTCCAGAGCCTGCTGCTGAGCGGCCTTCTCCTCGTCGGTGAGCTCACGGGCGTACCCGCCCTCACCCGCGGCATCGATACCCAGGTCCAGCCACTGCGCACCCACCGACCGCACCTGATCGGCCACCTCCGGCCGCACGTCGTAACCGGTGGTCCGCCCGCCCAGACGCTTCGCGGTCGCGAGAGCCTGCAGGCCGGCGACGCCCACACCGAGCACCAGCACCGTCGCGGGCTTCACCGTGCCCGCCGCGGTGGTCAGCATCGGGAAGAACCGCGTCGACTCCGACGCGGCCAGCAACACCGCCTTGTAACCGGCGACGTTCGCCTGCGAGGACAACGCGTCCATTACCTGCGCACGGGAGATCCGCGGAATCGCCTCCACGGCGAACGCCTGCACCCCCGCCGACTTCAACGCGGCGATCTGATTGTCGGCGTTGCGCGGCGCGAGGAATCCGATCAGCGTCTGCCCCGACGACAGCTTCGCGACCTCGGCGTCACTGGGCGGGGCCACCTTCACCACCACGTCCGCCGACCACGGATCACCGATCGACGCGCCCACCTCCACGTAGGCTTCGTCGGGGATCAGCGCACCCTGCCCGGCCCCGGACTCGATGACGACCTCCACGCCCTGCTTCAACAGCGACGGAATGATCTTCGGCACCAAAGCGACACGTCGCTCGCCCGCGTTGGATTCGCGGACGACACCGACACGCGCGCCGCGCGGCGATGGATCGCCTACGCTCTGCGTTGTCTCCACTTGTCAGACTTCCTTCTCTTACTGAGCTTCAGGCAACGGGTAGACGTCCGGACGATGTTACCGCTGAGTAAGTTCGTCCAAATCCTCGCCACTGTACCTGGCCCGCGGTGAGCCTAGCTGAGATGCCCGTCACACACGCCGGACGAATCGCGCCGGTAAGCCGGATGTCCCGGTCGCCTCGGAGCGCGCCGCCCGCCGCCGAGCAACGAGTTGCTCGTTTTCCTTCTCGATGTGTGATCGTTGTCGCCGCCGGTGAACACAGCAAGACCGTACGAAGAAGTTCGTTACCAACCTCGAGGTTCGATACCTGGTCTCGGCCTCGCCGGGACGGGCGCGGTGACCCGCGTCATGCCGATCGCCCGTCCGGGCTGTTCCGGTCGGCTCGTACGCCGTATGGTCCAGCGTGTGAACGACTGCGTCTTCTGCCGCATCGTGGCGGGCGAGGCACCGGCGGCGAAAGTGTACGAGGACGACACGCTGTGCGCGTTCCTCGACATCCGGCCGGTCGCCCGCGGGCACACGCTGGTCATACCGAAACGGCACGCCGCCGAACTGGAGGACCTCGACGCCGAACTCGGCGCGCAGATCTTCCGGGCCGGGCATCGGCTCGCACTGGCCATCCGGCGCAGCAGCCTCGCCGCCGATGGGGCCAATCTGGTGCTCAACGACGGCACCGCCGCCTTCCAGACCGTCCCGCACGTCCACCTGCACGTGATCCCCCGCCGGCATGGCGACACGCTGAAGTTCGCCAAGGGGTTTCTGCTGCGTCGCCCGCACGACCCCGTCGCCACCGCCGCGGCCATCCGGGGCGGCATCGCGGCATTGGACAACGAGGGCGAAGGCCCGGAAAAGGAAACCGACGGATGACCGAGACGCTGGACCGCACCGTGCTGATCGACCTGTTGTCCCGGCAATGGGGCGCGATCGACGCGCTGGTCGCTCCGCTGGACGAGGACCGTTGGCGTACTCCGTCGTCGCTGCCCGGCTGGACGGTGTTCGACCTCGTCGCCCACGTCATCGGCACCGAGTCGTGGCTGCTGGGTGATCGCCCGCCCGCGCACGACCCGACCAGGGCCAAGACCGACGTGCGCACCCTCCCCTACGTGCGCAACGAGACCGCGGTGCTCAACGAGATCTGGGTGGACCGGCTGCGCCCACTGCCCGGCGCCCGGCTGCTCGAGCTCTATCGCGACGTCGTGGACCGCAGGCGTGCGGCGCTCGCCGCGCTGGGCGATGCCGAGTGGCAGAAGGAAACGGTGTCGCCGATCGGGCAGATCACCTATGGCCGCTTCATGCGAGTGCGGTTGTTCGATTGTTGGATGCACGAACTCGACATCGCCGATGCGCTCGGGGTCACGGTCGAGGAGGGCGGCCTACGCGGCGAACTGGCATTCCTCGAGTTCGGGCGCAGCATCCCGCGCGTGGTGGTCAAGAAAGGCGGTGCGCCCGACGGCGCCCGGATCACCTTCGCGCTGAGCGGTCCGCTGGCCAGGACGTTGCACATCCAGGTGGCGGGCCGGGCGAGCTACGTGGACGCCTTCGACGAACCGGCTACGGTCGAGATCGGTCTGGACTCGCGGCTTTTCGTGCGTCTCGGTGGCGGCCGGACGACCGCCGAGGAGCACTGGGACGAGATCACCATCGACGGTGACGCCGAACTGGGGCAGCGCGTCATCCGCCACCTGGCCTTCACCATCTGACGCGATGCGACTCTTCCTCTCCAGCTACCGATTCGGGGCGCACTACGACCGGCTCGTCGCACTCGCGGGCCCGCCGGGCCGGGTCGCGGTGATACCGAATGCCTGCGACGCCTGGCCGGAGGCGTGGGCGGGCGCGGTGACCAGCGACGTGACGCCACTGCGCCAGCTCGGCTACACGCCGGAGGTGCTCGACCTGCGCGAGTACGCCGGGCGGGAAGCCGAGCTGGAGCGGAAGCTGGCCGAGTTCCCGCTGGTGTGGGTGCGCGGCGGCAACACGTTCGTTCTGCGCGCCCAGTTCGCCCGCAGCGGAGCGGACCGAGCTCTTCCCCGGCTGCTCGCCGCCGACGCGCTGGTCTACGCCGGTTACAGCGCCGGGGCCTGCGTACTGACCCCGGACCTGCACGGCCTGGAGTCGGTGGACGACCCCGGCGAGGTCGCCCCGGCGTGCGGAGTGCAACCGCGGTGGGATGGCCTCGGATTGGTCGACCGCCGGATCGTGCCGCACATCGATTCGGCCACCGACCCCGAGGGTGACTGCACTCGGCTCGCCGCCCGTTACCGCGCCGAAGGCGTCGCGCACTGGGCGCTCACCGACGAGGACGCGATCGTCGTCGACGGCGCGCGCACCGAAGTGCTGATCAATCCAGCGAGGTCATGAACGGAGGGGTGGCACGCAGCGCTTCGACTCACGTCGCGTCAGGTGCGAGCGCCGGTTCCGGCTCGGCGGCCCGGCGGAAGACCACCCAGCGCATCGCGCTGTACATGTAGACGGCTTCGCACGCGCCCGCCAGCAACCGGGACAGGTGGTACTGCAGGCCCAGCGCGGTCAGTCCGCTGCCGACGCCGAGGATGAACGCGAGGTAGTTGACCACGACCACCACCACATACACCGCAGCCTGCCTGCCCACCGGCGCGTGCGAATGGAAGTTGAACGTGCGGTTGAGCACGAAGCCGAGCCCGAACGCGCACACGTAGGACAGCCACACCGGCAGATCGAACCACCCGTGCAAGATCGTCAGCAGGGCCAGGTCGACACCGAAGGTGCCGCTGTTGATCAGCCCGAAACCCAGGAAGGTGGGCGGCACAAGACGGTTCAGCCCGAATGGAAGCCGGTCCACGACGGCCTCGCACCAGTGGGTGAACCGGTCGGCGATCGTGTCGGCGGTCTCGGACAGCTCATGCACGCGACCAGGGTGACAGCGGCAGGTGTCCGTCAGATGAGCGGACGGCGACCGGCCGGTGGCTCAGCCGGTCTCCCTCGGTCGCACACGCGCAGCAGTCGGCCGGTCGGCGGAAATCGGGCGCGGGGCGCTAGCGTGAAGGTTGTGGACCTGGATGATCTGATCGCGGCTCTCCCCGACGGCACGGTGCTCACCGACGCCGACCTGCTGGCGGGCTACCGGCAGGACTGGGCGCGCGATCCCGAGGCGGGAACCGCCCTGGCCGTGGTACGCGCCACCAGCACCGACGACGTGGCCGCGACGCTGCGGTGGGCCACCGCGCAGCGCGTCCCGGTGATCCCGCGCGGGGCCGGATCCGGTCTCTCCGGCGGTGCGACGGCCGTCGACGGAGCGATCGTGCTGACCACCGAACGGATGCGCGCGATCACCGTCGACCCGGTGACGCGCACCGCCGTGGTGCAACCCGGCCTGCTCAACGCCGAGGTCAAGCGCGCGGTCGCGGAGTACGGCCTGTGGTACCCGCCCGACCCGTCGTCGTTCGAGATCTGCTCGATCGGCGGCAACGCCGCGACCAACGCGGGCGGGCTCTGCTGTGTCAAATACGGCGTGACCACCGATTACGTGCTCGGCATGCAGGTCGTGCTCGCCGACGGCACCGCCGTGCGACTCGGCGGTCCCCGATTGAAGGACTCGGCCGGCCTGTCGCTGACCAAGCTGTTCGTCGGCAGCGAGGGCACACTGGGCGTGATCACCGAGCTGACCTTGCGGCTGCTGCCCGCGCAACCGCCGCAGAGCACGGTCGTCGCCAGCTTCGCCACGCTCACCGCGGCCACCGAGGCGATCCTGACCATCACCGGCGAACTGCGGCCGTCGATGCTCGAGTTCATGGACTCGGTGTCGATCAACGCCGTGGAGGACGAGTTGCGGATGGGATTGGACCGGCAGGCGGCCGCGCTGCTGGTCGCGCGCTCCGACGCACCAGGCGAATTCGCCCGGCGCGAAGCCGAGATCATGGCCGCGGCCTGTGAGAAGGCGGGCGCGACAGAGGTTTTCCACACCGAGGATCCCGACGAAGGAGAGGCGTTCACGGCTGCCCGGCGTCTGGCGATTCCCGCCGTCGAAAAGCTCGGACCGCTATTGCTGGAGGACGTCGGCGTGCCCCTGCCCCGGCTCGGTGATCTGGTGAGCGGCGTCGCCGAGATCGCCGAGCGCAACGCGGTGACGGTGTCGGTGATCGCCCACGCGGGCGACGGCAACACCCACCCGCTGATCGTGCACGACCCGTCGGATGCCGACCTCACCGCGCGGGCGCACCGCGCCTTCGGCGAGATCATGGATCTGGCCATCGCCCTCGGCGGCACCATCACCGGCGAGCACGGCGTCGGACGTTTGAAGAAAGCATGGCTGCCCGAGCAGCTCGGCCCCGACGTGATGGCTCTGACCCGGCGCATCAAAGACGCGCTCGACCCGGACGGCATCCTCAACCCCGGCGCGATCCTGTAGCCGCCACGCCGGAACATTCCCCACCGCCAAGGAGTTCTACCCGATCATGACGACCAGGCTCGAGCACAACGTCGCCGACACCCGTTTCGAGATCTACATCGACGACACCCTCGCCGGGTACGCCGACTACGCCGAACGCGCGGACCTGAAGGTCCGCGACTTCCACCACACCATGACCTTCCCCGAAGTCCGGGGCCGAGGAGTAGCCGCCCAAGTCGTCGAATACGCCCTCGACGACTCCCGCAACGCGGGCTTCTCGGTCATCCCCACTTGCTGGTATGTGGAGAAGTACATCGCCGAACACCGGGAGTACGCGGACCTGGTCTCCTGAGCGACGCGCCGCGAGTTGGCCGCTCACCGAGAGGTCCACTCGCGGTCGCGACAGCCATGGGCCGCCCGCGGACGCCCCGTGTAGCGGGGCAAAAGCGAGGTGCCGGATGGGTTCAGGGACGATCGTCGGCAATACCAGTGGTGAAGGCGTCCCACTCGCCGGGTGCGAACACCAGCGCCGGGCCGGTCGGGTTCTTGGAATCCCGCACGCCGACCTGCCCTCCCTCGAGGAAGGCGACCTCGACACATGCTTTGTCAGCCCCACTGTGGCTGCTTTTGAACCATCTCGCCTCGCAGCACTCGATGTTCACGGTGCGTACTCCCTTGCTATCTGCCGGATCAGCTTCTTACTCTGGTCCGGGTCCAGCGCCGCGCGCTCGAACTTCTGGTAGGCATCGACATACCGGCGCACAGCGCCGAGCTTCTCGAGGTACAAATCGCCCGTGAAGCTTTCGACGTAGACAACTGTAGGCTCCTTCGGCTGTCGCTTACCGTCGCCCCCGGACTTCAAAATCACGAACGGCCCGACGGCCACACCCATCGGGAATCCAGCTGAGAACGGGAGCACTCGGATCGTGACGTTGGGCAGGCCCATGAGGTCCACCAGATGTCGGAGTTGGGCGGACATGATGCGATCGTCGCCCACAATTCCCCGAAGCACGGACTCTCGAAGGATGGCGTTCACGGTCACGGGTTTCGTTTTGCGGGTGATCAGCGCTTGACGCTTGCGTCGGAGGTGGACCCGACGCTCATGTTCCAGCGGAGTCTCGTCGGGGTAGCCAGCGCGGATCAGCCCACTCGCGTACGCGGGGGTCTGAAAAATCCCAGGAACAAGTTCGGGCTCGTACCAAGTCAAAGCCCGCGCAGTGGCTTCCAGATCCACGAACACATCGAAGTTCTCAGGGATCAGATCGCCGAACTCATGCCACCACGACTTCACACTGGCCTGCTTCGCGAGTCCGACGAGTGCGGTCGTGTACTCCTCGGTGAAGTCGTAGATCTTGCACAGCGCCTCGATATCGACGGTGCGGATACGCTCGGTCTTGCCGACCTCCATGCGCTGAACGGTGCTGACGCTCCACTGCATCCGTTCCCCCACATCGGCCAACGTCAATCCCGCCGCTTCGCGTCCGTTCCGCAGGTGCCTGCCGAGCTGACGACGAGGGAGGGTCGAGCCACCACTTTCGGCCATGCCGGATTCCTGTCCACTCGGGCGGCCCGGGCTTCTCATCTCCGGGCCAATTCTCATTGCAGGATGAAAAACATGCTGGTGGAGCTGATGAGATCTCATCTTCACGTAGTTCATCGAGCACGTCCAGTGATTCGCTGAAGTTGCGCCCGGGAGGGCACGCGGAAACGCGTCCCCCACAACGTTGTTCGCTCCCACCCGTCCCGGTATCGATCAGGGCTGGTCGCGGACCGGGCGCACCTGAACCCCTCCGACGAAGCAGAGGTCTCGATGCGCCACATAGCGTTTGGGAACACACCGTTGTCTCGCTGCCACTACTACCGCCAGGTGTGCGGCCTCCCCGCGACCGTCGACCCTCCCCAGATCGGGCGCATCGTCGTCCGCACCGGGATGGTCTGGGCGATCACCATGCCCGCCGTGCTGGGACAGCACGTGAAGGTGTGGATGCAGAACCACGGCCAAGAGCTGGGGCCGATCCTGTCGCATCCACGGTCGAAACGGTGGACGTACATCATCCGGCCGGATCTGCCGGACGACGTACCACTGTTCGCCGAGATGTTCCGCTTGAACGTGTCCATCATCCGCTACGGCGGGCTGATCGCGATGCCGAGCCCCGCAGATCGAGGAACCAAGTTCCGCGCGTGGATAACGTGGCCCGACACGACTTTTCGGCCCTCCGGTCGTCTCGTCGTCACGGCGATCCGTAGCTGCGTGGCCGAAAAGGCCGCGCGCCGTCGGCGATGGGCGGCATATGCCTGACCGTGCGCCATCCCCCCTCCCCTCCGAGCCGGACGTCCACCTGTCGGTGTTCTGGCACGGAGCCCGCCTCGACTTCGTCGCCTGCGTCACGGCCGCATGCCTCTTCGTCCAGGAATGGCGCGCACACCACTGGCACGACGCCGTGCAGGTATCCACAGACGACACCGACGGCTACCCGCGATTGCCGTGCGAACGCCTGTACTTGGAACCTTGATATCGACCTGCCCGGCTCAACGGTGGTCCGCAGCGACAGGCCCGCCCTAGGGGCGAAGCGAATTAAACCTACCGGCAGTAACATTCGCCGGTCTCGGCCGAAGATCGAACTGAAACAGGAGGAGCTTTCATGAAGAAGACGATTGTCGCCGCCGCACGGGTCGCGGCCGCTGGTGTTTCGGGTCTCGCCTTCGTCGCGATCGTCGGTTCCGGCACCGCCCAAGCCGCGCCGCAGGATTGCGCCGTCCAGCGGGATCTTTCCGGCGCGTCGGCGACTTGCCAACCCGACGGAGGAAGTAACTACGTCCTGCATGTCGATTGCGTCGGCCTCTACGCCAGCGGCCCGTTTCCGCTCTACGGCATCGGGCCCTACCAGGCACTCAGCTATCCCTTCACGCCGAACGGCCAGCGCATCACCACGGGCTGCACGGGAATGGGTCCCGGTGTGTTCGCAGTAGCCACCAACGCTTACGTCGAGATCTACCGCGGCTAGGCGTAGCCGCCAGCCGTCCTGGCATGCTCTCCATAAAACCGTTCGGGCGGCCCGCGGTCTGTGCGGGCGACCGGTAGAGCTGTCCGCCGATTTACCCACCCCTTTCCTGTACAGGATCCTGTACAGTGAAGGCATGAAGCCGATGACTTATACCGAGGCGCGAGCCAACTTCGCATCGGTTCTCGACAGCGCCACCGAAGACCTGGAAGAGGTGGTGATCACTCGGGCGGGCCACGAACCTGCCGTCGTTGTCGCGCTCAGCGAGTATCAAGCGCTACAAGAGACCGCGTATCTGCTCGGCAGTCCGGCTAATGCGCGGCACCTCGAACGGTCCATAGCCGAACATCGCGGCGGCGGCGCAACGCCTCGCGAGCTAGTAGACGTTGACGAGGGGCCCGAAGGCAACGTAACGCCCGGCAAGGCGAGCGCGTGAAACTGACGTTTACAGATCCCGCCTGGGACGACTACCAGTGGTGGCTGGCCAACGACAAGAAGATCTTGCGCCGGATCAACACACTGATTGCGGACATCAAGCGCAACGGCTACGAAGGGATCGGGAAGCCGGAAGCTTTGAAACATCATCTGGCCGGTTATTGGTCGCGACGAATCACGACTGAACATCGGATCGTGTACGCCATCGAGGATGACTCAGTCGTGATCATCGCATGCCGCTACCACTACGAGTGATCGAAGCAGCCGGGACCGCTGATCGGTGTCGTTGAGCTGAGAGCGAGCGCGGACGCTATCGACAGAATGTTCGGGCGGCCCGCGCTCCTCCACGGCCTGGAGACGGCCGCAGAGCGTGCGCAGGCACGCCCGAACCTCCGGTGATCCAGGAAAAGCTCACTTGAGCAGGGCACGACTCATCACCAGGCGCTGGATCTGGTTGGTGCCCTCGTAGATCTGGGTGATCTTGGCGTCGCGCATCATGCGCTCCACCGGGAAGTCGGTGGTGTAGCCCGCGCCGCCGAACAGTTGGACGGCGTTGGTGGTGACTTCCATGGCGACGTCGGAGGCGAAGCACTTGGCGGCGGCGGAGATGAAGCCGAGGTTCTGCTCGCCGCGCTCGGCGCGGGCGGCCGAGGTGTACACCATGAGGCGGGCGGCCTCGATCTTCATCGCCATGTCGGCGAGCATGAACTGGGTGTTCTGGAAGTCGGCGATCGACTTGCCGAACTGCTTGCGGTCCTTGGTGTAGGCGATGGCCGCGTCCAGCGCGCCCTGGGCGAGGCCGACGGCCTGCGCGCCGATGGTGGGGCGGGTGTGGTCGAGGGTCTGCAGCGCGGTCTTGAAACCGGTGCCCGGCTCGCCGACGATGCGGTCACCCGGCACCCGGCAGTTCTCGAAGTACAGCTCGGCGGTGGGCGAGCCCTTGATGCCGAGCTTGTGCTCCAGCGGGCCGACCACGAAACCCTTGTCGTCCTTGTGCACCAGGAAGGCGGAGATGCCGTTGGCGCCCTTCTCCGCGTCGGTCACCGCCATCACGGTGTACCAGGATGATTTGCCGCCGTTGGTGATCCAGCACTTGGAGCCGTTGATGATCCAGTCGTCACCCTCTTGCTTGGCGCGGGTGCGCATGCTCGCCGCGTCGGAGCCCGCTTCGCGTTCCGACAGCGCGTAGGAGGCCATCTCGCCGTTGACGATGTCGGCCAGCACCTTCTGCTTCAGCTCCTCGGAGCCGTTCAGGATCAGGCCCATCGTGCCGAGCTTGTTGACGGCGGGAATCAGCGAGGACGAGCCGCACACGCGGGCGACCTCTTCGATGACGATGCAGGTGGCCACCGAGTCCGCGCCCTGGCCGCCGTAGGCCTCGGGCACGTGCACGGCGTTGAAGCCGGAGGCGTTCAGCGCGGCCAGCGCCTCCTCCGGGAAGCGGGAGTTGCCGTCGACGTCCTTGGCGTGCGGGGCGATCTCCTTCTCCGCCAGAGCGCGGATCGCGGCGCGCAGCTCATCGTGGAAGTCCTCGAGCTTGAACAGGTCGAAATCGGGGTTTCCCGCCATCGGGTTCACTCCTGGTCGTCGGTGGTGATCGCTGATTCCCGCCAAGTGGAGTCAGCGCATCGGCACTCAGTGCCACATCCCGGTCGAGTATACGCGCAAGAACGCTGACCACGTGCAGATATTACGTGGCACTCAGTGTCAGATCGGTCGCAATCCGATCCGCCTCAGAGAGTACCGAGCTTCCGGACCAGCAGGTCCGCGATCTGCCTGGGTGGGACATCGCGCGGGAAGACTGCGACGACCAGATCCTCGGCATTCGCGGCACGCCCGGCACCGCGCGGGATCGCGGCCAGCTCCACCCGCAGGTCGGCGGCGCCCGCGTCCGACTCGCCCCGCACCATCCGGCGCAACAGATAGTTGTGCGTCGCCGTGACGGCCGCGGTGAACTGCACTCGCGCCAGATCCGGGGCCTCCGGCAGCCGCTCCCGCAAGAAGTCGGTGAACAACCGTTCGTAGCGGAACACCGTGACGATCTCCCGCTCACGCAGCGCGGGCACCCGGCGCACCACCTGATACCGCCGCGCCGCGATCTCCCGCCACTGCGTGAACCGCTCGAATACCAGCACCACCGCCGCGCACACCGCCTCCCAGGGGTCCTCGCGCGACGCGGATAGGAATTCCGCCGCCTGCGCGAGCTGCGACTCGTGATCGGCGAAGATCACGTCCTCCTTCGACCGGAACTGCCGGAAGAACGTCCGCCGCGAGATCCCCGCCGCCTCCGCGATCTCGTCCACCGTCGTCGCCTCGTACCCCTTCTCGGCGAACAACCGCAGCGCCTGATCCACCACCGTCAGCCGAAAATGCGCGGTGTCGTCGTCTCCCCGCATCCGAGCGATATCCCCTGTAGTCACGCACCAACCGTAGCCAGCGGCCGAAGGTAGGAATCCTCCTGCCGGTCACCTCAGTGGCGGGAAGTCGCCGACGCTCCGGGCATCGGATGCCACCGCCGGCCGGCTTACCGCTCGATGCGGGTCAGCTGGCGAGGGTGGCGTGCTGTGGGCCGGTGGGTGCGTCGCGCACCGCGCCGTTGGCGGCACGACGCGCGCGCGACCCGCCGACCAGGCAGAGTGCGACACCGAGCGCGAGCCAGGCCAGCAGGACGATGACGGCTTGGGTGGCGCCGCGTCCGTCGAAGAAGGCGGTGGAGCGCAGCAACCTGCCGCCCGCGCCGGGCGGCAGCAGCTGGCCGAACGCGCCGGACCAGCCGGGCAGCATCTCCGGCGCGGTCGCGGCACCCGACAGGGGGTTGCCGATGAGCATCATGACCACGGCGCCGATTCCGATTCCGACGTATCCCGACAGGGATTCCAGCCCGAGGACGATCAAGGAGGTGGCCGCGATGCTGAGGGCGACCGCGCCGGAGTTGGCGAGGTAGGAGCCGCTCAGCGAGCCGAACCAGAACTGCAGGATCGCTGCCACGGCCAGGCCGCCGGTGACCGCGAAGGCGAGTGCCCCGGTGACCCGGCGGACGGCGCCACGAACGAGCCTGGTCAGCAGCACGGCGGCCAGCAGACCGCCCATGACAAGGGGCAGGGCGCCTGCGGCCAAGCCCGCGCCGCGTGGGTCGTCGGCGGGCAGGGCGGCGAGATCGCGGACTGCGGGCGGTGTGCCGGTGCTGCCCGCCTGGCCGAGGCCGGTCGCCATTGTCTGCAAGGTCTGGGCGACCGCGGTGCTGGCTGCGGAGGCGAGGAGGACCTGCGGGGCGCCGGAACTCAGGTCGATCGCCCCGTAGACCTGCCGGTCACGGATGAGTTGTTCGGCGGCCGCGGTGTCGGCGACTTCGGTGAACTCGAAGCCGTGCGGGAGACGGTGATCGAGGGCGGCGCGAACCTGCCCGACCACCGTGGCCGGCCCCGCGACGGCGATCGGCACATCGTGTACCGAGGATCGTACCGATGGCCAGGCGAAAGCGATCAGCAGCAGGCTGACGATCGCTGTCAGCAGGGCTACAGCTGCGGCCACTGTCGTCCATCGGGACGGAAGCGGGTCGGTGGCGAGCGGTGCCCGCGTGGTCATGTCTTCTCCTCGAACAGTGGGCCGTGGCTGGTGTTCATCGCAGGGTGAGTGGGGTCTCGGATTCGATGTGGGTCAGTTTCTGCGGGTTGCGCACGTAGTAGAGGCCGGTGATGCGGGCGTCCTCGACGCGCATCGCGATGACGCCGTCGAGCGCTCCCTCGACGTGCAGCGCCAACGCGGGACTGCCGTTGATCGAGGTCGGCTCGACGGTGAGCGTGACCTTGTTCTTGGTGAGGCCGCCGACGATGAAGCGCGCGACCTTGTCGGCGCCGATGACCGGCCGTGGCGTGGCCTGTTTGATGCCACCTCCGTCACTGATCGCCACGACGTCGGGGGCGAGTACGTCGAGCAGGCCTTGCAGGTCCCGTGTTTCCAACGCCCGGCGGAAAGCCTCGGCAGCCGCCTCGGCCTGGCGCGCGGTGACCGAGCGACGTGGTCGGCGGGCTTCGACGTGGCGGCGGGCGCGGTGGGCGATCTGGTGCACGGCCGCCGGGGTTTTGTCGACCGCCGCGGCGATCTCGTCGTAATCGATCCCGAATGCCTCACGCAGCACGAACACCGCGCGCTCGGTCGGGCTCAATGTCTCGAGGACGAGCATCAGAGCCATCGACACGCTTTCGGAGAGCTCGACATCGACGGCCACGTCCGGAGTGGTGAGCAGCGGCTCCGGCAGCCAGGAGCCGACGTACGACTCTCTGCGGCGCTTCATCGACCGCAGCCGGTTGAGCGCTTGGCGAGTGGTGATGCGAACCAGGTAGGCGCGTGGGTCGTCGACGTTCGTCGCGTCGACCGCGATCCAGCGCAGCCAGGCTTCCTGCATGACGTCTTCGGCGTCGGCCGCTGACCCGAGCATCTCGTAGGCGACGGTGAACAGCAGCCTGCGGTGGGCGACGAACGTCTCGGTCGCTTCGATGGTGGCGTAGTCGCCGCTGTCGCGACCCGCTGCCGTGTCACCGGCCCGCCGACGCCCACGGGGTTCACTTGTTGTGTCCATGGGGTCCTCCCCAGTCGGCCATTGTCAGGTCCGGCTCCCGGTAGCCCGGTGGCGCCCAGGGCGGCAGCGTCCGTACTTCAGGCGCTGCCGCACCCGTGCAGCCGAGATCACCGGCCCGACCACGATGGCGGTGTCCTACGCGACCCGTGCCGCCGCGTCGTCGCGCTGAGCCTGCAGCAGCGCCGGCCTGTGCTTGCCGTCCTTGGGCCAGGAGTGCGAGCCGGGTTTGTGCGCTTCCTCCACCAAATGTTCGACGCTGGCGGCGCAGGAGAATTCCTTGAGCTTCTTGCCCACGGGTCCGGTGAAGTAGAGCCGGATCGCGGTGTCGTCCTTGTGGGCGAGCTGGAAGATCCCGGCGCGGCGGCCGAAGCTGATGCACATGGCGGGAAACGACAGATCGACCGGCTCCGGCTGCTCACCGGCGATCCGGTGCAGCACCGTGTCGGCGGCGTGGGCGCCCAGGCATCCCGCGGCGTAGGCGCTCATCCGGAACGGCAGATCCGACGGTGCCGCCGAATCGCCCGCCGCGACGATGCGCTCGTCATCGACGCTGGTCAGCGTCTCATCGGTGAGCAGCCGCCCGGCGGTGTCGGTGCTCAGCCCGCTGCGGGCGGCCAGATCGGGCACGCCGAAGCCAGCCGTCCATATGGTGACCTGACTGTTCAGCGTGCGGCCACCGCTGAGTCGTACGGACTCCGGTGTCACCTCCGTGACCGACGCGTCGGGGCCTTCCAGCACGCTGACGCCCAGCTTGGCGAGGTACTTGTGGGCGGTGCGCCGGGCCTTCGGATGCAGGTACGGACCGAGCACCTCGCCACAGACCAACGTGACCCTGCGGCCCTGCTCCGCCAGCTCCGCGGCGGTCTCGATACCGGTCGGACCACCACCCACGACCGTCACCGCGGCCGTGATCGGCGTGTCGAACAGCACCGACCGCAACCGCCGCGCCGCCTCCAGGGTGGCGATCGGGTAGGCGAACTGCCCCGCGCCGGGCACCCGCGGGCCCGCGCTGCCGCTGCCCACCGCGTAGATCAGGTAGTCGTAGCCGATCTCGCCGCCCTCGGCCAGCGTCACCCTCCGCCCGGCCGCGTCGATCCCGGTCACGTTGTCCACGACCAGCCGGATGCCCTCGGCCAGCACTTCTCGAAAGTCGACGACCGCGTCGTGGGTCCCGCCCACCAACTGGTGCAGCCGCAACCGCGGAACGAACGCCTGGCGCGGATTGACCACCGTCACCGCCACGTCCGCACGCTGGGTCAGGCGGTTGGCCGCCATCACACCGGCATATCCCCCGCCGACCACGACCACTTCGGTTTTCTCGCTCATGGTGTCTCCCTAAGTTTGTGGGTGTCTGGGGTTGGTGCCCTGGATGCCCAGGGCGGTGGGGTGTAGCTGATGGTTGGTTGCTGTTGTTGTGGCTGCGAAGGAATGGCTGCCCCACCGTGCTGGACGCTCCGG
>NZ_VUOT01000030.1:0-82598 GCF_009829295.1 Nocardia sp. CY15 | reverse complement strand
CAGCTACCGCCTCAAAGACCGAGACCTCGGCCGCGTCCCCGCGGCCAAAACCAACGACTGAAACCAACCAAAGGGTGGGTCAAGATTCCAGCGAACAAGCCGGGTCACGATTCGACCGACGTTGACACTTGGAGCGGTACTCGGTCCTCGGTGGCAGCTCGCACATCTTTCGCAGGCAGGGCCGCAGGGAATTCAGGGCAACGGCGCTGCTCCGACCGCACGATCCGACGCCGCGTCAAGCACTGGGGCGGCCTCGGCTAGCTGAGTACACGCACGCGCCCGGCGGCGTTGAACCGGCGTGAAGTGCTGGCCATGGGCTCGCGAAATACCTGATCAGAGCACTGGTCTGGGCCGAGGCGAGCGTGCCGCTCGGACGGTGTCGGCGTGATGGTGGGGACCTCGAATGTCGGTTGCCAGGGTACCCAGCAGGGCCAGGGCTCGGGCTGAGGGGGAGCCCGGTTCGGCCGGATGGGCGATGAGCCGCAGACCGGGCGTGCTGGCGATGGGAAAGATCTCGGTGCGCAGGTGTAGGTCGCCGACGTCGGGGTGATGGAAGCGGGTGGCGGGGCTGAGTGCGCCGCGCGGCTCAGGAGCTGCCCACAACCGGCGGAAGTCGGGGCTGGTGATGGCGAGTTCGCCGACGAGTTCGCGCAGGTTGCGCGCGTCCGGGCTCTGGCCGGTGGCTTGGCGTAGGTCGTGCACGGCCGCACGGGCGGCGCTGGTCCAGTCGCGGAAGAACTGCCGCCCTGTCGGGTCGAGGAAGATCATGCGCAGCAGGTTGTCGCCGAGGACGAAGTGGCTGTGCAGCACGTTCGCCAGCGGGTTGCGGACCAGCACGTCGCAGGACCTTCCCAGGATGAAGGCAGGTGCCACCGTCCAGTCGTTCAGCAGGGCCAGCACCTCGGGCGCGACCCGCTCGATGAGGCCGGGCCGACGGCGCCCGGCGGTGGGCCGGGCCAGCCGATACAGCTCCACCATGGCCTGCTCGTCGAGGCGCAGTGCCCGGGCCAGGCTTTCCACGGTCTGGCGGGTGGGATGCTGGCGGCCCTGTTCGAGCCGGGCGTAGTAGCCGACACTGAGGCCAGCTAGGTGGGCGACCTCGTCGCGGCGCAGCCCAGGAACCCGACGGCTGCCGTCTGAGGGCAGCCCGGCTTGCTCCGGCCGCACGAGCGCGCGGCGCTCTCGCAGAAACCTCCCCAGTAAGTCGTTGCGCTCACGGTTCATGACATCCGAAGTTAGGCAAACGCCGGGCATGCTGCCTGGGTGCATCACTCCCAGGCTGACGGCCGCAACCGCGCGGGTCGCGTGCCGAGGTCGAGATCGCAACGTGCGGCGCGAGCTGATGTCGAGTCTGCGGTGAATATCTGGAAGTCGAGCGCGGCGACAGGAACGTGAGCACAGCGCCCCCGCGGAGGCGCTCGAACGGCGCCCGGTACCCGCCTCAGCGGAAGTTATTCCACGAAGGCGACGTTGAGTCCGTAGACGAGCAATCTTCGGCGATGCCGGTATCGTCCCTATCAGCAACGCTGCAGCAAAGACGATGGGGGCAGGAGGAACCTGTGAAGGCGCTGATCTCCCGCGCGTACGGGCCGGCGGAGAAGCTGTCTTTCGCCGATGTGCCCGTTCCTGTGCCGGGACCGGAACAGGTGCTGGTCCGCGCCGCGGCCGCAGCGCTGAACCCGATCGACATCAAATTGGTTACAGTTGCGGTGCGCAAGGTCTTCCCGATTACGCACCCGTTCGTGCCGGGCGTCGACATCACCGGCGTCGTAACCCGGGTGGCCGTCTATACAGGCACCGTTCCCGCGCCGGGGCGCCTGGACGCCCTCGCCGGGCAGGCGGCGCGCGGCGCCCTACGGGTCATGATCGGCGCCACTCATCCCTTTCGCCGACGCCCGCCGGGCACTCGTCGACTTGGCCGCACAACACAGCCAGGGGAAGGTGATCGTCGCCTTCTGACAGTTCCGCACGATGAGAGGACGGACATGACAGCCTGCATAAGCGCGGTCGGTACGGTCATGCAGGCCGCCTCGGGCAAGGACCCGGCGGGAGGCACGGCATGACCGGAACCCCGCTGGGCGAGTTCCTGCGCGCCCGTCGCGAAGCGCTCAAGCCGCAGGACATCGGGCTGCCCGAGTACGGGCGGCGCCGGGTGAAGGGTCTTCGTCGCGAAGAGGTGGCGATGCTGGCCGGTATGAGCAGCGACTACTACGTGCGCCTCGAGCAGGGCCGCGAGTCCAGCCCCTCGCCCCAGGTGGTCGACGCGGTGGCGCGGGCGCTGCGGCTGGACGCGGCCGCCACCGAGCACTTGTGGCGGCTGGTGCAGCCGCCGGAGTCGCGGACCTCGCGGGCCCAGGACATCACGGTCAGCCCGCAACTGCTGCAACTGATGGACGGCTGGTCCACCTCGCCCGCCTTCGCTCTCGGTCCGGCGCTGGACATCCTGGCCAGCAACAGCATGGCCGCAGCGCTGCACGAAGGCTTCCGCACGCCCGACAACCTGGCCCGCATGGTGTTCATGGACCCGGCTGGGCGCGAGTTCTATCAGGAGTGGGACCGGGCCGCGCACTCGTGCGTGGCGGAGATCCGCGCCGCATACGGTCACGACCCCGATAATGCGCGCATCGCCGAAGTCGTGTCGGATCTGTCGGCCCACAGTCCCGAATTCGCCGAGCTGTGGGGCCGCCATGACGTCAAGCCAAAGACTCTAGAAGGCAAGCACCTGCGCCACCCGTATGCGGGTGACCTGCACATCCTGTTCTCGGCCTTCACCGTCAACGGTGCGCCGCACCAGCAGCTGGTGGTCTACCAGGCCGAGCCGGGCACGCCCACCGCGCAGGCGTTCGAACGGCTGCGGGCGCGGGCCGACGATGCGCTTCCTCAGGCACTCGCAGGACACCGACCAGGCGCCGACCGAACCCTCTGACTGACGACCACGACCACGACACCCTCTGAAGAGGCCGGGGCACCGCCCCGGCCTCTTCTTCGTGCGCGCCCACGTGCCGCTCGGGCCGGTTCCTAGGTACATCACTCCCAGGAAGGTCGTGACCTTCTTCCACCGCGCTGACCTCGGCAATCTGTAGATGTCAGCCAAACGAAACGGAACGAAGGACACCGTCATGACCACCTGGTTCATCACCGGAGCATCCCGAGGCCTGGGCGCCGAGATCGCCCGCACCGCCCTCGCTCAGGGCGACAACGTCGTCATCGCGGTCCGCGACCCGGCCCGCGTGCCGGACGACCTGGCCAAGGCCGGCAACGTACTCACCGTCGCCCTGGACGTCACCGACAGCGCGGCCATTCCCGCCGCTGTCCAGACCGCCGTCGACCGGTTCGGCACCCTCGATGTGTTGGTCAACAACGCCGGTCGGGGCCTGCTCGGCGCCCTGGAGGAGATCAGCGACGTCGAGGCCCGCTCCCTGTTCGACCTCAACGTCTTCGGGGTGATCGACATGACCCGCGCGGTGCTGCCCGTCATGCGTCGGCAGGGTTCGGGCAGGCTCGTGCACATCGGCTCACGGTCAGGGTTCGAGGGCGAGCCCGGGGTGAGCATGTACTGCGCTTCGAAGTTCGCCGTCGCGGGCATCAGCGAGGCGTTGTCGAAGGAGCTGGAACCGTTCGGCATCCAGTCGATGGTGGTCGAGCCGGGCGTGCTGCGCACCGACTTCCTGGACGCCAGTTCCCTGTCGATGCCCGCAGGCCGTATCGCCGCCTACGACGGCACCCCTGCCCACGTGACCCTCGACTGGGCTGGCACCGCCAACCACACCCAGCTGGGCGACCCGGTCAAGGGCGCCGCCCTGATTTACGAGGTCACCTGCCAGGACAGCCTGCCTACGCACCTGTACCTGGGGCCCGACACCCTGGAGCGGTTGCAGGCCAAGCTGGAGCAGATCGGGAGGGACGTGGCCCCATGGCGGGCCAAGTCCGCCGCCACCGCGCACGCCGACGCCGCGGCCTGACCAGCGGCGTCCAGCAGGCCCGAGTCCGCCACAGCGCACCACGCACTGTCCAGCACCCGCGGCTCCACCTGTTGCGAGGGCATCCCGCGAACGGCGTCGACAACGCCGCCGCCACCCTCCCGTAACCGCAGCCCATCTCGCCCGCCACTGAACGCGGGCACCATCCCCACACACGAAAGGTCTTTGTCATGACTAGTGTTCTGCTCACAGGAACCCCGCTGGCAGGTCGCGTCGCCGTGGTCTCGGGCGCTTCCAGCGGCATCGGCGCAGCCACGGCCCTGCGCTTGGCCGAGCTCGGCGCGAACGTCGCCGTGCTGGCCCGCCGCAAGGACAAGCTCGACGACCTGAGCGCGTCCATCAGCGCCGCCGGCGGCACGGCGATCGCCATCGCCGTCGATGTCACCAACCGGCAAGCCGTCAACGATGCGGCGGCCGAGATCGCCGAGCGGCTCGGTACGGCCGACCTCGTCGTCAACAACGCTGGCGTCCAGCTCATCTCACCGATCACCGACTTGAAGCAGGACGACTGGCAGCGTCAGATCGACCTGAACATCACCGGCGTCATGAACGTCATCGGTGCCTTCCTGCCGCACCTGACCACCGCCGCTGAGGCGGGCCGGCCTGCGGACCTGATCACCACCTCCTCGATCGCGGCGACCCGGATCCTGGAGAAGTTCTCCGTCTACTCCGGCACCAAGGCCTACATCAGCCACCTCACCCGACTGCTGCGTGTCGAGCTCGGCCCCAAGAACGTCCGGGTGGCCACGATCGAGCCCGGCATGGTCGACACCGAGCTGCCGAGCCACGTCACCGACCCCGACGCCAGCGCCCTCATGGAAGGGCTGCTCACCGAGATCGACCCGCTGCAGTCGGTCGATGTGGCCGAGACAGTGGCGTTCATCGCCGCCTCACCCCGCCACGTCAACCTCACCGAGATCACCATCCTGCCCACCGCGCAGGCCGTTTGACGCGACCTGACTCGATGAAGTATCGGCCTTACCCGGCTACCACAGCCACGCCGCCTTGCGCGAGGGCGGGCAATGTGTGCTGGCGATCCCGTCCATCGAACTGGCCGAGCAAGTGGTCGACGCAGGCAACATCTCCGGCCGCGACACCGACAAATGGCGCCGCTTCGGCTTCACGCCCATGCCCGCCGCCACTGTGGAGGCGCCGCTCGTCGCCGAATGCTTCGCCAACATCGAATGCACGGTGGCCGACGACCGGCTCGCCGACGACCACCACTTGTGGATCCTCAGAGCCGGGCGGGCCTGGATCGATCCGGGCAAGCGCGGCGCGGGCGAATTCCACCACCGCGGCAACGGCACCTTCTCCGCCAACGCCGCCACCGTGGACCTGCGGCACCGCATGACCAAGTGGCAGTACCTGACCCACGCCTGACCCCCCGCACGCTGAAGGAAGCACTATGAACGCCACCCTGGACGACCTGCGCCGCCACACCTCCGGCCGCCGTATCCTGCTCACCGGAGCCGCCGCCGTCGTCAGCATGGACCCGGAGGCGGGTGTCCTACCCGGCGCCGACCTGCTCATCGAAGGCGACCGGATCGCCGCCGTCGGCTCGGACCTCGCGGCCGACGACGCCCTGGTCATCGACGTCACCGGAGCCATCCTGGCCCCCGGCTTCGTCGACACCCACCGTCACGCCTGGGAGGCGCAACTACGCCGCATCATGCCGGATGTCAACGACCTCGGCCAGTACGTCACCTCCACCCTGGCCGGTATAGCCCCCGCCTACCAGCCACACGACATGTACATCGGCACCCGCCTGGCCGCGCTGACCGCCATCGACAGCGGCATCACCACCATGCTCGACTTCTCCCACAACTCCCGGACCGCCGCCCACTCCGACGCCGCAATCCGCGCACTGGCCGAGACCGGCATCCGGGGCGTGCACGCATCCATGCGCCCACACTTCGGAACCTGGGACGGCCAATGGCCGGCCGACCTGACCCGCCTACACGACACCTACTTCGCCTCCGGCGGACTGCTCACTCTGCGCCTGGCCGCTCTGGCCACCGACGAGGTCGCCGGCCCCGACCTCGCCTACGGCGAACGCCTCGCGCGCACCGCCCGCGACCTCGGCATCGGAGTCAGCATCGACGCCGTCTTCGGCCTGCCCTCCTCCGAGGCCATCCTCGGCTGGGCCGAGCAAGGTCTGCTCGGCCCGGACGTCTCCCTCATCCACTGCACCGGCCTGACCCCACAGGCCTGGCAGGCGGTGGCCGACACCGGCACCAATGTCGCGCTCGCTCCGACTTCGGACGCGCAGATCGGCTTGGAAAGCGCGATCCCGGCCATCGACGAGGCGCTCGCCGTCGGCATCCGGCCAGGCCTGAGCATCGACGTGGAAGTCGCGCTGGCCAGCGACATGTTTACGCAGATGCGCGCCCTGCACGCCATCCAGCGCATGCGCGCCGTCCATGCCGCCTACGGCACCGGCGATCAGCCCGCCGCCCGGATCGGCGTGCACGACGTGCTCGACTTCGCCACCCTGCAGGGCGCCAAGAGCATCGGCCTCGGCGACGTGACCGGCTCCCTCACCCCGGGAAAGCAGGCCGACGTGCTCGTCGTGCGCGCCGAGGACCTCAACAACATGCCGCTCAACGACCCCATCGGCACCCTCGTCCTCGGCTCCGACGCACGCAACATCGAGGCCGTCTTCATCGCCGGCCAGGTCCGCAAGTGGGCCGGGACCGTGCTCGACCTCGACCTGGCCGCTCTACGCGAAGACGTGCACGCCTCCCGCGACCGTATCCTGGCCGCCGTCCACACCTCATGACCGGCCGCACCAGCGCCGGGATCAGCGCGGCCCCGGTGAATCGGCATCCGCCTGCCGGCTACCGCCTCACCCGCCGCTGACCCCGCCCCTGTGGACCGGTCGGCAATTCGAGTCGGCCGGTTCCGTCCACCCCCTCCACCACCGCTCGAAGGACCCCCTCCCATGTACTTAAGCACCCGGGATCTGCTCGGACTGCTCACAACACTGCTCGCCTTCGCCGCCATCGGTAGCGGCCGATCGGCATCCGCCCCCCACCCGTACGTCGGCATGTGGGTCACGGCCGACGGCCGCATCCGCCAGGAACTTCTCGCGAGCGGCCGCTACGAAGAAGAACGCGACGGCCGCAAACGCGCCTACACCGGCCGCTACACCGTGACCGGCGCCCACATCGACTACCACGACGACCTGGGCTTCACAGCCACCGGCAACGTGCGAGACGGCGTGCTCCACCACGAGCACTTGGTGCTCTATCGCGAAAGCTGACCGCGCCCGCCGGACGGCAACCCGGTACCACCCCATAGAAGGGACAAGCCATGGCCCAGATCGTCCTCACCATCCTGGTGTATGCGGCCCTGGCGCTCATTGTGGCAAACGGCTGCCGCCCCCACCGCACTGCCGCCCACCTCACCCTCCACCGCTACTCCTGCCGACACCGACACCGCCGGCGCCATCCTCGACCGCCGCACCGACGGGGATGGCACCGCGGTCAGGACCCTCTGGTCGAGTCGGCCACCATCGCCCGCCAGGAAAAACCGTAGGGAACCCGCGTCGATGAATCACCGAAGCGTCGAAATCGTGGTCGTCGTCGTAGCGGCCGTCTTGGCCCTGACCTGGACACCGGTTCATAAGATCGCAGCTCGCCGCTACCCGGATCAGAACCCTTATCTGGCATAAGCCATTTCTTGCGTTCGCGTCCGTTTCAGCTCAGGGCCGCCCGCAGCCAGCGCAGCGTCTCGGGTTCGACGGGGTCGGCGATGTCGTTCTGGTCGGGATGCTTGCGCAGGTAGGCGGCGACGACCGGGCAGACCGGGACGACCCTGGTGCCTGTGTCGCGGACGTCGGCGAGGGCTCCGGCGACGAGGGTGCTGCTCAGGCCGCGGCCGGCGAAGGCGTCGAAGACCTCGGTGTGATACATGATCCGTCGGCCGTCGTGGTCGGCGTAGGCGGCGAGCCCGGCCAGCTCACCGTCCACTGTGATCTCGTACCGGCTCTCGCCGTCGTTGCGGCGCACAGTGGTGGTCATGGTCTCTCCATTTCGGGCAGTGGTGGGCTCAGAAGGTGACGACGACCTTGCCGCGGACGTGCCGGGCCCGGAAGTCGAGCAGCGCCTGCCGCGCCTGGGCGAACGGGTACTGCGCGCCGATCTCCACCCGCAGCGTGCCGGCGGACGCTTGCGCGGCGAGCCCGGCCAGCCGACCAGCGGGCGTGGTCGTTCCGGTGTAGACGGCCCGGACGTCCCGTTCGAACGCCTGCGGGCCGCCGAGGGGGGACACCACCATGCCACCGGGTCTGGCCGCCGCCGCAGAGGCGGCCAGCGCGGGGCCGGCTTGGGCGACGTCGAGCACCACGTCGGCGCCTTCGGGCGCCCAGTGCCGCACGCGCTCGGCGACGTTCTCGGCGCGGTAGTCGATCACCCCGTCCGCGCCCAGGTCCGCCAGATAGTCACGGTCTCCGTCCCGGCCGGTGGCGATTACGGTCGCGCCGGCCTGCTTGGCGAGCTGGACGGCGTAGCCGCCGAGACCGCCGGTGGCGCCGACGACGAGCAGCGTGACACCCGGCACGGGCCCGGCCTCGTCGAGCAGCGCCGCCGCAGTCAGGGCCCCGGTCGGCAGCGCGGCTCCGTGGCGCGCATCCAGCCCCGCCGGCCGCACGGCGGCGGAATCGTCGGCGCGCACCAGGGCGTACTCGGCGAAGGCGCCGGAGGGCACCCCGTTCCACGCGACGACCGCGTCCCCGGTCGAGAATCCGCCGACGCCGGGCCCGACGGCCACGACGACGCCGCTGACGTCGACGCCGGGCACGAACGGGTGCGGCACCGGCAGGTCGTCGCGCATCGCGCCGGTGACCAGCGCGATGTCGACCGGGTTGACGGCGGCGGCCTCGACGCGGACAAGGAGCTGCCCCGCGCCGGGCTCCGGCCGCGGTACCTCGGCTATCTCCAGATCTTCCAGCGGCCCGTAGGCCCGGGTGAGCAGTGCCTTCATCGGTGGTCTCCTTCGAACTCGGGCAGCGGCTCGACCGCCAGGACGCGCTTGCCGCCGACGTGCCGGGTCGCCAGATCCCGGTAGGCGTCGCGGACGCGCTCCAGGGGGTAGACGGCGGCGATGGGGATGGTGATCTCGCCCTTCGCGACGAGGGCGGCCAGGCGGGCCCAGACGACCGGGTCGTCGGCCTGCTCCTGCGCAGCCGAGTGGACGCCGTAGCGCTGCACCGCCCGGCCCTCGGCTGTGGTGTTGATCCGGTCCGGGCCGACACCCAGTGCGATGGCGGTGTTCACGTTCCCCGCGCCGAAGGTGTCCAGGTACACGTCGACGCCCTGCGGTGCCGCGGCGCGCAGCCGGTCGGCCAGCCCGGGGCCGTAGGTCACCGGATGGATGCCGAGACCGCGCAGCAAGCCGAAGTTGCCCTCGCTCGCGGTCCCGATCACCGTGGCCCCGCGCAGCCGGGCCAGCTGGGCGGTGACCACCCCGACACCGCCGGCCGCGGCCGAGACGACGACCGTCTCGCCGGGTCGCGGGTCGACGGCCTCCACGCCGGCCCAGGCGGTCGCACCCGCGCCGGCGATGCACGCGGCCTCGGCCCAGCCGAGGCCGGCGGGCTTGGCGGTGAGCGCGCCCGCAGCGGCCACGACGAAGTCGGCTTGAGCGGCGCGCGGCGCGAAGCCGAGGACTTCGTCGCCGGGTGCGAATCCGGTCACCCCGGCACCGACCTCGGCGACCCGTCCGGCGAAGTCGTTGCCCTGGCCCTCGGGGAACCGGGCGGGCCAGATCGCGGCGAACACGCCTTCGCGGATACCGATCTCTCCAGGGTTGAGGGCCGCGGCGACGACGTCGACGACCACTCGGCCGGGCTCCGCGCGGGGCTGGTCGACCTCCGCGATCTCGAGAACGTCGGGTCCGCCGTAGCGGGAGAACCGTACTGCTCTGGGCATCGTCGTCACTTTCCCGCGTGGGCGGGCAGCGCCCCGAGCTGTTGCAGGACCGAGTACAGGTTGGCTACGCCCCAGTGTTCGGTGATCTGCCCGTCGCGCACACGCATCGCGTCGACCGTTTCGAACTCGACGTGCTCGCCGGTCGGGGCCAAGCCGAGGAACTCACCCCGGTGGGTGCCCGAATACGTCTTGTAGGTGGTCACGACGTCGCCGTCGACGGTCTGCCAGTGGATCTTCGCCGAGAAGTCGGGGAACGCCGTGCGCAGCGCGTGGTAGAGGACGCGGACGCCGTCCTTGTCCGGCGTGGTGCCCGGTTGCGGGGTGTGGTCGACGAAGTCGTCCGCGAACAGCTCCTCGAACAGGGTGAAATCACCACCGGACTGCACGCGCTCGGTGTTGCGGCGCACGACGTCCTTGGCATCGGTGCGCAGCGAGGCCAGCGCCCGGCTCCAAGCGACCACCTGGTCCAGCAGCGCGCCGACCGCGGCGGTGTGCCGCTCGGCGGGCGCGAAGACGCTGAAGTCCTCGAAGTCGGTGAACAGCGACAGCGTGACCTGGTTGCGGACGTCGGCCACCTGCAGCTCGCCCATGACCAGCCGCAGGTGCTCCACCGCTCTGGTGCCGCCCGCGCTGCCGTAGCTGACGAACCCGGCGGCCTTGTTGTTCCACTCGCCGTAGAGGAAGTCGATGGCGTTCTTCAGCGCGCCCGAGGTCGAGTGGTTGTACTCGGGGGTGACGAAGACGTACCCGTCGAACGAGGCGATCTTCTCCGCCCACGCCTTGGTGTGCTCGTGCGCGTACTGCCCGAGCGACGGGGGAGCGGCCTCGTCCAGATGTGGAAGGCGGTACTCGGCGATGTCGACCAGCTCGAACTCGGCGTCGTCGCGCGCCGCGGCTAGCTCGTGGACCCAGAGCGCCACCGCTTCCCCGTTCCGGCCCGGACGGGTGCTGCCCAGGATGATCGCGATGCGTGTCATGTCCGCCTCTCCATTTTGATGATGTGTCTACAAATAGCAGTCCTTTGCTGATGTGTCAACAAATTGGTATGCTGCTCGCATGGCCGACGTCCGATGGCTCGACGAGCGGGAAGCCCGGCTGTGGCGGGCCTACCGGGAACTGACCCGCGAACTGCAGCGCACCTTCGAGCGCCAGCTGGAACGCGACGCCGGGCTCTCCGGCGCCGATTACGCCGTGCTGGCACCCGTTTCCGAGGCCGAAGACGGCGTGATCCGCATGCGCGAGCTCGGCCACGAGGTGGGCTGGGACCGCAGCAGGCTGTCCCATCAGGTCACGCGGATGCAGAAGCGCGGCCTGGTCGTGCGGGAGGACTGCGCCGACGACGCGCGGGGCGCGATGGTGCGCATTACCCCCGCCGGCCGCGAAGCGATCGAGGCAGCCGCTCCCGAGCACGTCGGCACCGTCCGCCGCCACTTCTTCGACCATCTCTCCGAGCGCGAGCAGGCGACGCTGACCCGCGTGTTCGAGCGCCTGCTCGCCGCTCAGCGCCATGACGGCTAGACGGCGACGAGGCCCCTCCGCGGAATCGTTGATGTGTCCAAGAGCTGGCGCGCTATCTTCCCCTCGCTGCGCAGCATTCAGGTCTGCACGGCCGCCAGGTAGTCGTCGGTGCCGGGGTTCCAGAAGTGCGGGGTGAGCCGGTCGGCGTCCTCGCGCCACGGGCATGGGAGCTGGCCGAGCTGATTGCCGCACGTCCACGGACCACGCGCCGGTTCACCCACGCGATCGCGCAACGCCCATGGAAAAGGCGATTGGTCGACGACCTGGGCTTCGGCATCGCGCACGAGATGTTCGGCATCGCCGCACTGCCACGCCGTCGCTGACCGAGTCCTGAGAGATCGGCGGTTGCCGCGCCAATCGGGCGTTCGAACACTCAGCTGTGTTCTTGTGGGCGTCGCTGTCGGCGACGGGCGGATCGCCGAGTATGAGGACGGCTTCGAGCAGCCGGGTGGGCTCACTCGGTGCTCGCTCGAGCGAGGACTTCATCGGCGAGCGCTACCGCCGCCTCGTCGGGCGCGTACGTGGCCAGCGCGGCGACGAGTTCACGGATATCGCTGCGAATCGACGGGAGAAGCTGGGCGTGGCGGGCGACGTCGAGTTCGTTGGCGATGGTCAGGACGGCGAAGTCACGGAGTTCGGTTCCTTCGATCGTCTTCGAGCCGCCGGTGAATCTGTCGGTCACGGGCAAGGGCCGTCGGCCGAGTTCGCGGTAGGTGTGTGAGCGATCGCATGCGCCGTAGAGGTATGCCAGCGCCGCGGCGTCGGGGCCGATGACGTGATCCAGCCGCCGACGATCTGTGGTCGGCAGCATGGCGTGCCGGAACCCGTCGGTGCCGTATGACGCGTGGCAGATCGACGCCAGTCGGGTGCGGGGCGCGGCGTTCCATTCGACCGTGAGGGTGTGCACCCGGCGAAGGTGCTCGAACAGAGTTCCGCCTGGGTGATCGATATGTTCGGCGCCGAGCGTGCGCTGCAGCTCGAACGCGCGGCTGACGACGTCGTCGGTGGCGAGCCACTTGGTGGCGTGCGCCGAAACGATACGCGCGAGTTCCCCGGGGGCGTCGCGAGCGACGAGATGCCCGGCGTCCGGTACGCGGGTAACGGTGACGCGTCTGTTGGCCGTGCGTAGCCGGTCCACGTCGGCGTCGCCAAGCGGGGAACGTCGTCCTCCCCGCACGAGCAGGATGGGCAGGTCCGATGTCGCGATGATCCCGTGGAGCTCGGAGCGGGAGGCGAGAATGTCATCGGCGAGCTCGGTGTTGCGGGCGAGGAGCCCGTGGTCGTCGAGCCAGCGGCGGGCCCGATCCGCGTCGACATCAGGAACGACGTCCACGAGCACGAGGCCGGCGACGCGCTGCGCGACAGACGACTCCGCGAGGGCGGCGACGGCGGCGAACCCGCCGAGGGAGGCACCCACCACGACGAGCGGCGCCGGTTCGCGAACCACCATCGCGATGACGTCGTCGGCGATCGCCCGCAAAGTGGTGGCCCGTCCGGAACTCTCGCCGTGCCCGCGCAGATCGAAGGCCACCGTCCGCAGTCCGCACTCGGTCATCCCCTCCGTGACCGGTGCCCAGACGTCGCGACGCTCTTCGCCCGCGTGAAGCAGCAGGACCGTGGGGCCCGCGCCGGTCACCGTGGCTCGAAGTGTGACGTCGCGCAGTGTGAGGGTCATGTCTGTCATCGCCGATCCACCTCCTTGCCGAATTTCCCTCTCGGCTCGGTGATTTCGAACATCGCCATGCCCCCCTCCGGTCTACCTTGGGCTGTCTAGGTAACGGTACGCGGGGAAGCCTTGGCTAGTCAAGGTAGGATTCCGGGGTGACTAGTTCGAGAACGCGCAGACCGCCGGAGGAAGCCCGCCGGTTGATCCTCGATGCCGCCGCTTCGCTGCTGGCCGAGGGAGGCGTCGCCGCTGTGCAGGTGCGCGCGGTGGCAGCGCGGGTCGGGATGACCGACGCCGGCGTCTCGCATCACTTCGGCAATCGCGAGAAGCTGCTCGCCGAACTTCTTCGCCATGGTGGAGGCCGGCTTCGAGCCGCGCTTCAAGACGTCATCGCCGCATGGCTGGAGCACGGCACCGATGTCCTCGAGCTCGTCGAGTCGCTCGAGTCCGTGTATCGCGGCGGCTACGGCGAACTCGCGGTGGCGCTGCACGCGGCGGGATGGCGCGACCGTGGTGCCGGCATGCTCGACCCGGTCGTCGACGCCCTGCATCGGAGTCGGCCTCCCGGAAGTCCCCTCGACGAGACGCGACTCGCGGTCGCCGCCCTCCACCAGGCGATGGCAACCGAGCCCCTCTACGGCAGCGACTTCCGTCGCAGCGCCGGCCTCACCGGCGCCGCGGCGCAAGACTCGACCGCTCACCTGCGCTGGTGGGCAAGCCAGCTCCAACGCACGCTAGACATCGAACCGGCGCACCGTTGACCCGAGAGGCGGCAGCACGTAGGTGGAGAGCGATGTTTATTCATCCAAGGGGAACCTATTTTTGTGTAGATTTCGATAGGTGCTGACCATCAACCGCCTTGTCGCCGATTCCGAGCTGAGCTTGCGGGTGATGACCCCGGAACTCACCGACCGTTTGGCGGCGGAGATCAGCTGGCTGCACTCCACCGAGCTGCCCGACCCGTCGCCATACGTCCGTCCCGGGGAACTGGTGCTGACCAACGGTCTATGGCTGCCGCACGTCTCGGCGGAGCTGTTCATCGACGCTCTGGCGCGGGCGGGAGCAGCCGGGCTGGTCTACGGACTGACGGCGCAGACCCCGGTGCTTCCTGAAGAGCTCGTGTCGCTGTGCATTGCGCGTGGCCTGCCGTTGATCGAGCTGTCTATCAGTGTGCCGTTCGCCGCCCTCACCCGTGCGGCCGCCCGAATCCAGAACGAGGTACTGCAGGCGGAACTGGCCGCGACCGTGCACCGCGGCGATGCTCTGGCCACCGCCCTGTCCCGTGGCAGTGGCGCGGCGGGCGTACTCGAGATCCTGCGGGGCGAAACGGAGTTACCGCTGATGGTGGTCGACCGCAAGGGTCGCTGCCTGGCCAGTATCGGCTGCGAACCGACAGGAGAGCAGATCCGCCTCGCCGCCGTGGCTCTCAACGGTACGCCACCGCCGCTCGAGGTCGATTTGCTCAGTTCCGGTCCGTCCGCGCTGTATCTGGTCGAGGGCGCGATGGGGGAAATCGACGCCGGCTTGTACTGCCTGGAACCGGCCACGAAACTGGATACGGCCGATCGCGAGGCCCTCGCCCAAGCGGCCCGATTCCTGAGCCTGGAGGTCACCAAACAGCAGGCGGTGCATGCTATCGAGGCGCGCTTCGCAGCCGAGCTACTGGAGATGATCCTGTCGGGACCACGGCGCAGCGGCGAGGTGAGTCAGCGGCTGCGCGCCTACGGGGTGCCGGCGGACCGTCCGCTGTGCGTCTTCGCACTCGCCCCATCCTCCCCGACCGTCGGCCACCACACACCGCCGGACCATGTCGCCGACGCCGTCGGCGCATTCTTCGCCATGCACGGAATCCCGGTATTCACGGCCGCGGGAAGCCGCGACGTCGTAGCTGTCTGCCCCTGGGATCGAGCTGCGGACGAGTTGGCGCGTTTTGCTCGCGAGCTGTCCGCGGAAGTAAGCAGGCGCGTGCGCGTTTCGAGGATCGTCGTGGGAGTGGGTGAGATAGTGACGACTGCGGGCGCCCTGCGGGAACCGCTGGTGCGTGCTCGGGAAGTCTGCCAGGTGCTGCGCGGGCGGAACGGCCCGGACACGGCCACCTTCGCCGATATCGCGACATTCCGGATGCTGCTGGGGCTGCTCGATGAGCAGGTGCTGAGACGGTTCACCGATCAGGTTCTCGGCATCATCCGCGAGCACGACACCCGCGCCCACACCGAACTCGAGCACACCCTGCGAACGTTCCTCGCCAACGACGGCCAGTGGGGAGTGACGGCCGCCGCCCTGCATGTGCACGTCAACACCCTACGCAACCGCATGGCGCGTATCACCGAGCTGACCGGACGCAATGTCAACCGGCTCGAGGACGTCGTCGACTTGTCGCTGGCCTTCGCGGCCGAGTCCGTCGGCCCGGGCGCCGGATCGACCACGGCTATCAGATGATCCGGCCGCCGCGGCGTCAGTTCGGGTATACCGCTGGATCTACGTCGTAGCTCGGCAGCGGTCGATGTGGTGTGCCGGTGTCCTCACGCGCCCACGCCGCCACATCCCGACAGCGTGCGAAGGTCACGTCTGCGCACTGCTGGGCATACGCGATAAGGCGTCGCAGCGCCATCATCCGGCCCGGCCGCCCGGTGAGGAACGGATGCATGCACACGTTGAACAGGCAATTGTAGTGGCGCATGCCATCGAGCTCGGCGCGCCACATTTGCTCGACCTTCGCAGGGGATTCGATGACCGATCCGATCCGCGGTTCGGGCAGGTAAGAATATTGCTCCCAATCATCCAGCGACCAATGCACAGGCAGCTCCGTCACCAAGCCGTACCTGCTGTCGATGAGGTACGGCCGGTCGTCACCCATCAGTGACGAGTCGTAAGCCAGCCCGTACTCGGCGACCAGACCGAGAGTTTCGCGGCTGGCGCTCCACATCGCCGCGCGATGTCCGGATATTTCGATCCCCTGCGCCGCGAAGATGTCGAGTGCCCGTGCGAAGTCCGCGCGTTCGGCGCCGGGCGGCAGGGAAGTGGGCGCCCGGTGGCTGTAGGAGTGATGTGCGACCTCGTGCCCCCGGTCGATGATCGAGCGGGCCAGGCGGGGGCGCTGCTCTGCTACCCAGCCGGGCACGAAGAACGTAGCGGGAATGGCCATCTCGTCGAGGAGGTCGAGGATCCGCGGCACACCGACGTCCGGACCGTAGGACTGATGCGACATCACCATGGGGTGCTGGGCGTAGTGACGGCCTTCGGCAAGGATCGGTGTCTCGGCGTCCACGTCGAAGGTCAGCGTCGCCACGGCGGCAGCGCCGCGGGTCCAGGTGCGCTCGCTCATCCGGCGCGCCGTGCGCGCCAAGCGGCGGCGTTGTCCAAGCAGGCCATGGGATGCAGCATCGCATGGTCGAACGGCTCGAGCGCTGCCCCGGTCTCGACCCGGCGTGGCAGGTCGGGATTGGCCAGCGCCCCCCGGCCCAGCGACAGCATGTCGGCGTGCCCACCGGTGAGCACATCGGCGGCCTGGGGGAGTGCGTGCATGCCGCCGTTGGCGATGACAGGACGGCCGGAGACCTTACGGGCGAGCTCGGTGATGGTCGATCCGCTCGGGAAGCGAGCGGTCTCGAGGAAGTCCTTGCCCTCGCTGGCAATGTGCAGGTAGGTCGCGTCGGTCAGTGCCGTGAAGATGGCCCGCGCGTCGGCGGCGGCGCCGGGCCAGCGGTAGGTGAAGTCGTTGACCTTGGTCTGGGACAGTCGCACGCCGATCGGGAAGTCGCCGAGCGCTTCACGGATCGTCCGCAGCACGCGGACGGTCAGGCGGATCCGGTTCTGCACCGGTCCGCCGTACTCGTCGGTGCGCTGGTTGGTGTAGTCGGTGAGGAACTGGTCGAGCAGATAGCCGTTGGCCGCGTGGATCTCGACCCCGTCGAAGCCGGCCGCCCTGGCGTTCTCGGCGGCGGCCGAGAACCCGGCCACGACATCCTCGATGTCGCGTGCGGTCATCTCCCGGGGCGGGTTCCACGGCCCACCGACGCCGCCGTAGTCAGGCATCATCTGGCCGGGGGGCGTGATCGATGAGGGGCCTATGGTGTTGTAGCCGTAGGCGTTGCCCTGGGAAATGGCACCGGCGTGCATCAGCTGCGCGACGATCGGGGCGCCGGCCGCGTGTACCGCATCAACCACGTTCCGCCATCCCGCGATGTGCCGTTGGGTGACCAAGCCGGGCTGGTTGTAGTAGCCCTGGCTGTGGGTGGCGTCCGTGTAGGTCCCCTCCGTGATGATCAATCCGAATCCGCCCGCTGCGAACTCGTGGTAGTACTCGCTCATCTGGGCGGTGGGTGTGCCGTCGGACTCGGCGGAAATTCGGGTCATCGGTGCGACGGCGAACCGGTTGCGCAGCGTCAGGGCGCCGATCGCGGTCGGCTCGAGAGCAGGGTGGGCCAGTTCAGTGGTGATCATCGTTTTCTCCTCCGTGGTTGGGGGCAGGATGGTCAGGGCGAGCGGGGTGGGGCGAGTTCCGTTGATGACGTTGTGGTCCTGCGGGCAGGATGAGACGACTACGAGGCAGTCCATCTCGGCGCGCAAGGTGATCGAGTCGCCGGGCGCGGTGGCGGCTTCCAGCCACGACAGGGTTCCGCCGGCGGTGATGGGAATCCGCATGAAGACATTGATCGGCTGCGGGATGGTTGGCAGGGCCGGGTACCCGAGGTCGCTCATGGCGTGGCGCAGATTGTCGGCGCAGCTGGCGTGGTCCGGGTCTCCGTATGCCGCATAGCGTTCCGGGTCGCAGGCGGCTATCAACATGTCGTGCACCCCGGGGGAGGTGTCGGCCAGGTAGGTGAGGATCGGGCGGCGGCGATTGGTGACGAAGGATTCGCCGAGCGCGGGGAAGAGTCGACTGGTGTGGGTGCGGGTGTGCGAGGCACTGTGGTGCTCGGTGATGTCGTCGGCGTTGTAGGCGAAGACATCACCCACTTGGCCGCCGTCGAGGTCGGTGATCCGCAACCGCTCGCCGGTTCGCAAGGTCACCGCCCTGGCCTGTCTGGCCGGCACGGTCACCGGCTCCCGGTAGCTCAACGCTGTCATGGTGTTCAGTCAACCGAGCTACAGCCGCCGGTGTAAATGTGTGTATGCACAGTATTCTAGCTTTGACATAGATGTTTCCACATTCCAGTGACAGCTGCGGCGGGATAGCGTGGGTTTTATGCGTATCCGTCCGCAAGCGAGACCCGCCGCGACCACAGCCGCCGCCATGGTGCGGGCCCGTGAACGTGGCGAAACCACATCGGCTGACCTGGTCGCCACTGCGATCCACAGTGCGCGGCAACCCGATGCGGCCGCAGTGATGATCACCCTCACCGCCGAACGCGCCCACTACCAAGCCCAGGCCAGCGATCGTCGCGCGGTGCGCGGCGCTCTGCGCAGCCGCCTCGACGGCGTCCCCGTCGTGTGGAAGGACCTCTTCGACGTCCAGGGCACCGTCACCACCTGCGGCTCGGCAAGCCACCTCCACGACGAACCAGCCGCGATGGACAGCCATCTCGTGCGGCGGGCGCACAACAGCGGACTGGTCACAGTCGGCAAGACCAATCTCAGCGAGTTCGCCTTCTCCGGCCTCGGAATGAACCTTTGCTTCGGCACGCCCGCCAATCCACTCGACCCGGCGCTGATCCCGGGCGGATCCTCGTCCGGGTCGGCGGTCGCGGTCGCTCGCGGCATCGTTCCCCTTGCGGTGGGTACCGATACCTCCGGATCTGTGCGGGTGCCCGCGGCGCTGTGCGGTATCGTCGGCTACCGGGCCAGTCCGGGCAGGTACGGCCCGCACGATTTCGCGCCCCTGTCCGCGACGCTCGACAGCGTCGGCTTCTTCGCCACCACTGTCGAAGACCTGGTCATGATGGAGCGGGTACTCCGCCCCGCCGAGCCGAACCAGCGCACGCTCCCACTGCGATTCGTGGTGCCGGCGGGGGAATGGTCGGAGGACGCCAACGGTGAGATCGACTCCGACTTCGACGCCGTTGTCACCGCACTTCGTGCCGCGGGCGCCGAGGTCGAGGTCCGCGAATTGCCGTCGCTTGTGGCGGCCCAGCGGCTGATGGACACTCACGGGACGATCGTCGGCGCCGAAGCCTTCGGCCTGCACGGACATCGGCTCGATTCCACCGCACCGATCGAACCCGCCACCCGCCGCAGGCTCGGAAGCAACGCGTGCACATCGTCCTCCGTCGCCCCTGTCTATACCGCGATGCCCGGGTTGCGTGCGGCCTTCGCCGCCGAACTCGGGGACGCGATGTTGTTATGTCCCACCGTGCGGCAACCACCGCCCCGCATCGCCGACCTCCAGGCCGACCCAGCTCGATACGACGCCGCCAATGCCACTGTTCTGCGCACCACCATGGTGCTCAGCTACCTGGGCAGTTGCGGGATCACCCTGCCGGTGCCCGCATCACGGCAAGGCCCTCGCACCGGGATTCTGCTTTCCCGGCCGGCTGGCGACGATGTGGCCCTGCTCGATCGGGCAGCCTGGGTGCACCACCTCATGGACCGGCACTGGCGCAACGACACGTAGCAGGCTCACCGATGTCACAGTCGCGCTAGCCGCTTCGTCTGCTCAATGACAACGGATAACGCAAGAGCCGAGGAGAATCAAGTGCTCGATACGAAGGAACGCACGCACAGCGAGGTGTCGGCGGCACACGACCGGTCGCAGGCAGCCACCGATAATGCTGCTGCGGTCGGCACGGGCGATGCCGACGCCCATCCGGCGAAATGGAAGTTCTGGATACTGACCATGATCGGTCTCTACCCAATGCTCACCGGCTTGGTCACGACCACCGCTCCACTGCTGCAACCTTTCCCGACACCGCTACGGCTGGCCTGCATCATGCCGGTCGCGGTGGCGGCCATGGTGTGGGTGATCATGCCCTTCCTGACCCGATGCTTCGCCGGGTGGCTGACGCGCTGACCAGCCGACAACGGCAGCTCTTGTGATCACGCCATCTCACCGGCCAAAACCCGCTGGTGGTGAACCTGTGCCGAGGGTGAGATGCGCCTTCGCCATCGCGAGCGAAGGCGTCACAATCTTTGATCGAGTTAGGACCTTAACTGTCCTATCTCCGCGACACAATCGAATCATGAGTGAAACCGAATCGACTGCAGGACAGCTGGATCTGGCCGATATCACCGACTACAACGATCCGAACGCGCCGTGGAACCAGGCGGGGGACCAGGAGGGCAGCATCGCCAACTGGAACGATGATGTGATCAACGAGTTCAGGGAGAACTCGGGCAAGGTGGGCGGTGCTTACGCGGGCGTGGACCTCATTCTGCTCACCACGACGGGAGCCAAGAGTGGCAAGCGGCACACGACTCCGCTGGGGCCCCAGTACCGGGACGACACCATGTACGTGAGCTCGTTCATGGAAGGCAAGTACCCGGCGTGGTGGTACAACATCAAGGCGAATCCTCGGGTCACCATCGAGCTCCGGGGCAAGACCTACCAGGGGACCGGCAAGGTGCTCGAAGGCGCGGACTATGACGAGTTCGTGGCCTGGGTGCTGGCCAACAACCCACTGCTGGCGGACTTCCAGTCCAAGGTCGACCGCCCCATGCCGCTGGTCGTGCTCACCCTCGGCGGCGAGGGCTGAGCGCTCCCTGGGATCTCTCAGCCGCGGCGCCTCGACAACATCACATAATCGGCATACTGAAGATGCCGTTGACCGCGCTAACCGAAGCGGCCAGTGCGGGCTGACGGAAGATCGACGGGCCGAGTCCATCTCGAGTCAGCAACGCACTGAAATGCCGATGAGCGGATGGTTAGTTGTAGGGTCCGTGCCGAATTTGTTGTCGTGCGGACGTTGCCGGTGCGGTCCGCTCTTGACGTCAGCCGACCGGGCGCTTCTCATGTCACCTTTATGACGATCTTGCCCGAGATGTGGCCGTTTTCGACGGCAGCGAGGGCGGCCGGGGCGTCGGAGAACGGATGGACTGCGGTGATCACAGGTGCGAGGATTCCGTCGAGGGCCAGCCGGGCCGATCGCTCCAGGTTCTCGCGGTCGAGGCGGCGTTCGACGAATGGTCGCGGAAGGGGTCGACAAGGCAGGCCCGGTAATACGGTGGGCGGCGCAGCTGGTCCGGCTCGGATGCGCGGGCGTAGCGTTTCACCGTGTTCAACGCCAGGCCCAGACGCCGGGCGCAGTCCAGCAGTCCGACACCTTGATCGAGCAGATCGTGCACCGCATGCCAGCGTTCCAACGTGGTGGTCTCGCGGGTGAGTGTTTGCCGTTTCGGGCCGGCCGCGGCCCAGCATCGGCCGTGCGCGGCGACGACTTCCCTCACCGATCGGGCCAGACCGTGCCACAGATGCCAGCGGTCGCTGACCTGCAGTGCGGCGGGCCGCGCGCGGCGGATCGCTTCGGCATAGGTGGCCGATCCGTCGCGGACGACGACCTCGACGCCAGGATTGTTCCGCAGCCATGTTTCGAGGGTTTCGGACTTGCGGTCGGCCAGGACGTCGATCCGTTGGTGAGTGACAGCGTCGATGACCGCTGTGCCGTAACGGTTTCGGCGGCGCAGGGCGAAGTCGTCCACGCTGACCACCCGCGGGACCGGCCGGTGCGGCAGCGGGATCGCCAGCAGTACCCGCACCGCGGTATGTCGGGACAATCGAACCGGCAACGTGGCCAGCACGCGGACCGCAGCCCGACCAGCCAGTTCTTTCACGATCGCCCGCACCTGGCCGGTCAGTCGGGTCGTTCGCCGTTGGTAGCGTTCGAGCAGCCCGGGAACCTGTTCACGGAAAGTCTTGCAGCACTGCGGTCTCGGGCAAACCAGTCGTCGAACCCGTACCCGGACGATCACCACGCGACCGTCGGCGGGCAGGTCGGCGACGGTCCGGTGGTGGTAGCTGTGGACTTTCTCCGACTCCTCACCACAGCGTGAGCACACCGCCGGGCCGGGCGCTGTCCGGGCCCGCACTACGAGCCTCCAGCCCTCCTCGACAACCTCCTCGATCACCAGCGCCGACAAACCCGAGAACACCAGCCCGACAGCAACATCCGCCTCACCCACCCACGCATCGTGCCGTCAGGCGACCACGCTCAGCCACCGGAAGTGAGCCAGAGCCTTTATATTTACAGTCCCCGCCGACGACCCCGGTCGGCGGATGAACGCGAGGACTCCGACATGTCGATGCGGCCATGCGGTTCCGATGCCCGCGCGGATCCACACCAACCTGCCTCGGCGCGGGTGGCCGCCGCGGTCGTTGTGGTGGGCGACGACTTCGCCGCCCCGGGATCGGGTCCCGGCGTGGTTGCATCTGGGGGCGCGGCGGACGAGATGGAGGACGTATGGGATACGACTGCACGTTGCACCTGGTGGACGAGGACGCGATCAGGGAGCAGTTCGTGCCCCGCTTGCTCGGGAGTTCGACCGAGCCGACCGCATTGGATCGAGTGCATCCGAAAGCGGCGGACGTGTGGCGGCAGGTACGCGAGCTGTTGCTCGGGACGGATGGGCACGCGGCGGCGGAGGCCGTGTCGGTGGCAGCGGTCATGTTCAGCGCCTCGATGCTGCCGTACCGCTACGAGCGGGGGCTGGCGCTGAGCCTGGCATTCGAAGCGGGACGGGTGTTTCCCGACGGGGTGTTCGAGCCGAAAGTCGAGTACGCGCCGGACGCGCTGTTCGCCGATGTGGTCGCGGCGCATCCGCAGGTACGGGGACGGTTCTCCTCGGGCTGGTTCGGCGGGAACTATACGACGGGGCTCTATGTGCCCGCCGAATATGTTGCCGAGGTGCTGGCCTGGGTGCAGGAGCAGCTCGCGCCGTTGCCCAAGGGTGCCCAGCGGAACTACCGAGGGATCGTGGCGACGCTGCGCGCGGCGGTGGATCGCAAGCTCGGATACTGGGAGGCAACGGATCTCGCGGTGCCCGCGGCGGGTGAGTTCCCCGGCGATCCGGAACTGATGTGGGCGCAGTACCTCGGCAACGACGGCACGACTGCCGCAGCGGTGGAGACGGCACCGGCATCGCCCATCGCGAGTGTGCTCGACGACATTGTCGACGGCTTCCTGATGTCGCACAGCGACGGCAAGTCACCACAGGTGGAACTGTGGGACCTCGAGTCGTGGCCGCCGCGATTGGCGTTGCAGCGCAACGAATTCTGGGTCGCGGCTGCACGGGCCTCCGAGGGCGGATGGCTGGCGTACTCCACCGTCGACACCAAGGCACGCCCGCGCGTGTTCGCGCCGATCCTGGTGGACGGTGACACGGATGCACCGCGGGTACTACCGGCCAAGGGACCGGACGGGGCCGACCTCTACTCCCACGAGTGCTACTTCCTCGGCACGCGCCCCGTGGTGTTGCACGAGGTGAAGAGTCACCTGCTGAGATTCGGCGGTATGCAGCTCGGCGACCCGCTGCCCGGCCCGCTGTGGCTCACGGACTCCGGTGTCTGGGAACAGATTCCGGGCATCACACCGGGCACGGTGGTGAAGAGTTCACTCGGCGACGCCGCCCGCCCGGTCACCGGGGCCGCGCGACTGGCTGACGGTAACACCGTCCTGATCTGGGACGGCAACGGCTACGAACTCGACCCCGCAGGCACCGGCTGCGTCCGCACCTTCGAGATGGCCGCACAACGCTCCTTCGTCGGCTTCACCTCGGCGCCCGCGGGCACCGACGGATTTTTCTACCAGTCCGGCCGCGACCTGCACGAGATCCATCGAGGCGGCAAACCAATCCGGCACGCCGAAGCCTGGACCAACGTCATGGACGTCCGCCCGGGACCGGACGACAGCCTCCTCCTCAAATTCGGCAGCAACGACGAAGGCAACGTCGGCGCCCTCTACTTCCCGAACGACCGTACCCACATCGCCCTCCCCCCAGAAATGTTCGGCGACAAATCCAGTTACTCGGCCCTTTACTGGAGCCGATCGACCAACCGAATAGTCGCCATCGGCGGCGATTTCGTCGCCGTTGCGGTAGAAACCGTACTGTCACAACCGAGATCGGCGGTACCCGAACTTCCCGACGAGGCCTAGTGTTCCGCGCTTGAAATCCGTTCGTTAATCGTAGGATTCGGCGGTGGCAAGGACGGGGCGGCCGAGGTCGGGGCCAGATTTGGTGGTCACCGAGGCGCAGCGTCGGGAGTTGGTTCGGGGTGCGCGGGCGGCGACGTCGACGCAGGCGTATGCGTTGCGGTGCCGGATCGTGCCGAGGTGCGCGGAGCCGGGTGCGGCGAACGCGCATGTCGCGGCTGCGGTAGGTGTCACGCCGATGACTGTGGCGAAGTGGCGGCGCCAGTTCATCGAGCACGGTCTGGCCGGTCTGGCTGATGAGCCACGTCCGGGTCGGCCGCCGTCGATACTGCTGGATCAGGTGGAGCAGGTAGTGGTGTTGACGTTGGAGCGGACTCCGCGTGATGCCACGCATTGGTCGCGGGCATCGATGGCCGAGCGGACCGGATTGTCGAAATCGACGATCGGGCGGATCTGGCGGCGGTTCGATCTGAACCGCACCTGGTCGACGGATTCAAACTGTCGACCGACACGCTGTTCGTGGAGAAAGTCGTGGATGTGGTCGGCTTGTACCTCTATCCGCCGGAGCGAGCCGTTGTGCTGTGCGTGGACGAGAAATCACAGATGCAGGCCCTGGATCGTTCGCAACCGGTGTTGCCGATGATGCCGGGCATGCCCGAGCGTCGCACCCACGACTACGCTCGCCACGGCACCACGAGCCTGCTCGCGGCGTTCAACATCGCCGATGGCACCGTGATCGGGGAATTGCACCGCCGCCATCGTGCCGCGGAGTTCAAGAAGTTCCTGGTCTCGATCGACAAGGCAGTACCCGCCGACTTGGCTGTTCATCTGGTCTGCGACAACCTGGCGACCCACAAGACCCCGATCGTCAACGAATGGCTCGCGCGTCACCCCCGGTTCCACGTGCACTTCACCACGCCCGGATCGTCCTGGCTCAACCAGGTCGTGCGACACGAGGTCGCATGAGTGACAGTGGAACTCGTAAAAGGAGGAATCGGCTGATGTCGGTGACGTAGTTCCCGATCCCGTGCGTGTGGATCGTCCCCACCTCGACGTGCATCATGGGTAACCGTGGGGTGCGAAGCCCGAGGACTCGGGTTCCATCCAGGGGTTACAGGCTGGGGAAGACCGGGCGGGTGAATCGCGTGAACCCTCGTTGACGCCTCGTCATGAGCACTCTCGCCGATGGGAAGTTGCAGCGGGAGATAGGGATAACAGTTCAGCCTCGTACTCGTCGCGGTCACTGTAGCTACTTGCACCACGAGCTTTCCTGGCTGTCGACGCGTCGGCATCCGGGCAACCGTCGAAATCCACAACAGCCAGCAGCGCCGCCAGCTCGGCCGGTGTGCTGTCTCTGCCGTGACCGAGCAACATGTGGGCGCCTTCATGCGCCACCACATGCCGCGCCATCGTCGGCACCTGCCAGGGGCGATACAGCACGACATCGTCCACCGAGCGGGCCAGCCACAATCCGCACAACTCGACCGGGAAATACTCCGGCAACGGTAGATGCACGATCTCACGCCCGCGGACCTGCTCCAGGCGAGCAAAGAACGGTTCCACCGTCCAATCCGGCGGCAGTTCGAGATCATCGACGATCGACTCGAATCGCGAACGTCTCGACCGTCCTGGCCACAACTGAACAGGCAACTTAGCCTCCCCTTCTAATCACGTCCTGCTCCCGATCGTGGCTGCACGACATTCCCCGATGCATCCACTGGTCGGTCGATCTGGTCGTATTCGTCCGGAATGGGTACCCATTGCTTCGGCGCCGTTCGCGCACGGGCGCGAACATACCATCGAGTATGCGCTGGCGTCCCTCGTTCGTCGCACCGCGTCCGGAATCAGACCCGGCGGCGGGCCCACCCGAGATTGCTGTTGTGCGGCGCTCATTCGTCACCGCGCGCGGCATCCGCTTCCACGTCACCGAGGCGGGTCCGGCGAACAAACGTCCGGTGCTCGCGCTGCACGGCGGGCCACAGCACCATTACGCGTACCGCCACCTGCTCGCCGATCCGCCGGACGACCTGCGGATCATCGCGCCGGACCTGCCCGGGTACGGCTGGTCCGGACCCGCGCCGCACTGGTGGGCCAAGGACTGGGGCGGCTACATCGCCCACCTGCTCGTGCTGCGGGAGCCGGAGCGATTCGACGCGCTGCTGGCGCTGAACATCGCCCACCCGTGGCAGACACCGCGCAGTTTCCTGCCGCACGCCTGGCGGTTTCTGATCTACCAGCCGCCGGTCGCCGCGTTCGGCACGTATCTCCACCAGCGCACCCGCTTCTTGGAACAGCTCATCTTCGTCGGCGCCGTGCGCAACCGCGACGAGTTCGGACCCGAGGTGATCCACGCGTACGCCGACCGCTTCCGCGACCCGCTCTGCGCCCGCACCGCGGCCGACACCTACCGCACTTTCCTGCTACGCGAAGTCCCCCGGTCCGCCGTACGGCGCGAACAACGCCGCGCGACCGTACCGATCCGCGCCCTGTTCGGGGTGGACGACGCCGCGATCCATCCCTCGCTCGCGTCCGAGAAGACGGCGCGCGCCGACGACTACCGCCTCGAACTGGCCCAGAACTGCGGCCACTTCATCGCCGAAGAGCGACCGGACTTGGTCCGGGCCCGGCTCGTCGAACTGGCCACGACGACCGCGCACCCCGCGTGAAGACGGGTCACAGCCTCGGCTCGCGCGGACTCCGTAGAGCGTGCGATCCTGTCGCTGGGACGATGGCGCGGGCAGAACGGTGGCACCAGCGCGGAAATGCACTCCTACAGATCTTTGACGGTTGATTGCGGTTGACGGAGCTGGTGATCACTCGGGCTGTGGGTTGATACCTGTGCGGTGAGGTAGGGGCAGGGCGGGGGATTGCCGGCCGCGGGGCGTGTCCGGCGGGAGGTGGTTTGCTTGGCGGCGGCCGAGCGGTTCGCCGCCGGTGACAAGACCGCCGATATCGCCGCCGCTCTGCGGGTTCGGAGTTCTGTGGAGTGCGAGCTGAAAGTGGCTTGCGGACAGATGTTTACGCCGTGCCGAGCATAGACTGTCCACGGTGGTCACCAACTCGGAACAGAATCAGCGGGTAGCAGCGGGCGAGTCCCGAGCCTTGGCGCCTGGACCCACATTCACGTCCGGTCGCCAGTGGCGACGTCGGCTCGGGCACACCGCTTGGATCGTCGGTCTCGCGACAGCGTTGACCATCGGCCTCGAGCGGTTCGGATTCAACCCCACCGACCAAGGCTTTGTGGTTGCTCAGTCATGGCGCATACTGCACGGCGAGATACCGCATCGCGATCTGATCTCGGCACGACCTTTGGGCTCGGCGTACCTACACATCATCGACTTCGTGATTCCCGGACCGCTGTTGCTGTCCTCGGCCTTTGTGGCATGCCTACAGCTGATCGTCGCGACGGTAGTGCTGGCGGCATGGACGACCGGCATCGGTGTCCTGCGGTGGGGGCTGGTCCGCACTGCGGTAGTTGCATCGGTCGCAGTGATCAACGTCCACCTGTTCGCGATGACCGCGTGGCACACCGTCGACGGCATATTCCTTGTCGCCGTGGGCTGGTACGCGTTCGATATGGGTCGGCAACGCGATCGGGTATGGCTGGTGCGGTCGGGTCTTTTCGCCATCGGATTCGCAGCGGTCACCAAACAATCGTTCATACCAGCAGTCCTCGTCACCCTTGTCGTCCTGCTGATCCAACGTCGGCATCCGGTGCGGCGGCTCATCCTCGACCTCGCCACTTTGATCGGCCCTTCTGCTATATACCTGGTGATCGTCACTGCGGGTGGCGGTTTCGGGGCAATGATCGACCAACTCGGCGGCGGACATGCCACCGCCGGTCAGCGCCTGCTGAGTATCGGTGTGATCTCAGGGGCAATACCAATTCTCGGCGTATATACCGTCGCGGTACTCGCATCGACGACAAGAGGGCCGATGATGCGCGGTATCGCGTCGGCTATCGCCTGCCTGATCCTTGGGGCAGTCATTGTCGACGGACAGCTCGAGCGGGCCGGCAACTGGGGCATCGTTCTATGGTGGGCCGCTGCTCTGACCATCGGCATCCACGCCGCGACGCAACGCAGCGTTCCGTGGCGATCAGTCGGCATGGTGCTGCTCGGATACATGGTGTCGTTGTCGTGGGGATACGCCTCACCCACGCTGCTCGGCGGCAGCCTCGCGCTGCTGGCCATCGAACAGCTGGTGCGGGACCTGCCGACTGTGGTCGACCGGGCCCGCATTGTCGGTGGCATCGCCGCCGTCATCCTGTTGGTTGCCACGCTCGGTTGGATGAGTGAACTTCGACTGCAGGCCCCCTACCGTGATCTGCCGGCCAGGGAACTGACTGCCGACCTCGGTGAGTCGATACCTGCGATGCGTGGAATCCGGACGAACCCGGCAACCGCGGCATACGTCGAGCAGATTGTGCGCTGCCTGGACCAGTATCCCGCGTCCCGCACCGCAGTGCTGCCCGACAATCCGTTCATCTATCCGGCGTTGCACATCCGAAACCCCTTTCCCATCGATTGGCCACTTTCGGCAGAACTCGTCGCCGACAGCCGCGCTCGCCTTGATGCGGCAGCCGAAAAAATCGAGCGGGAGGGCGACTACCTGATTTTGTTCCAGACCGTCACCAGTCGCGCCCTAGCTTCGGCAAAGCCGATCCCGGTTGCTGTCCCGGCCGATGCTTCGGTGGTAGACCCGGCCGGAATCGCGGACGGCATACTCGCTCGGATCTCCGGCCAACCTGTGACATGCGGCTCCTTCGTCGGCGTCTGGCAGCCATCGAACAGGTAGGCGCCGGGCCCGAAACCGCCTATGCCAGCGAGCTACTCGCCACACGACCAGCATCAGAATCCCGAAACAGACCACGATCCCGAACGGATCGGCCGCGACAACGGCACCGAGCAAACCAGCGACTGCGATGAATCCCCAGGCCGATAACACCAGGGCGATAGCCGAACGCGGTAGCGACCGGGCCGCGTCATGTGTCGGTGCCCTCGGGCACGATGGAGCGCATGACCGCGGCGACCGATGTCTCTTCGATCGACCTCACCGCCCCGAACCTGCGCGAGCACGCCGAGCAGCTGCTGCGCGAACTGGCCGGGCCCGATGCGCGGCTGCGGGAGGACCAGTGGATCGCCATCGAGGCGCTGGTCGTGCGGCGGAGCAGGGCGTTGGTGGTGTAGCGCACCGGCTGGGGCAAGTCCGCGGTGTACTTCATCGCCGCCAAATTGCTGGGCAGGGCCGGTCGCGGGCCGACGGTGATCGTGTTTCCGCTGCTCGCGCTGATGCGCAACCAGGTGGCGGCCGCGCAGCGCGGGTGGTCGCCGCCACCATCAACTCGGGCAATGTGACCGAATGGGACGAGATCCACGCGCAGGTCGCCGCCGGCGCGGTCGACGTGTTGCTGGTCAGCCCGGAACGACTGAACAATCCGGATTTCCGGGACCAGGTGCTGCCGAAGCTCGCGGCGGACGCGGGACTGGTGGTGATCGACGAGGCGCACTGCGTCTCGGACTGGGGACACGATTTCCGGCCGGACTACCGCCTGAAGTGTGTCTACCTGTCGATCATGGCCCTCGATCCCACCGGAACAGGCCGAAACGGTGGGTCACCCGCTGGAAAGCCGCGTTGAACGCTTTCGACATCACCTTCGAAGGCCGACTCAGCGCTGGACGGAAGTAACCCAATCAAACCGAGTTACACCGATGGCTGGGCTCGGTCCCATTTTCGGTGGTGACCCGAGGGGCGTGACGGCACGATGTGCCGGTGGGTCATGTGAATGTCTCTGTGGTCGTGATGTTTTCGGGTTTGTCGCCGTTGTTGGTGGAGGAGGTGAGCGACGAGGGCTCCTGGATTGGGGTACGCGCTCGGACCCCCGGTGGTCCAGCGGCCTGCCCGGGCTGCGGTGCTGTTTCGGGCAAGGTGCACAGCTACCACCAGCGCACCGTCGTCGACCTGCCGCTCGACGGCCGTGCAGTGCACGTGCGAGTGCAGGTGCGGCGGTTGGTGTGCCCGACCATAGGCTGTCGCAACACCTTTCGTGAGCAGGTACCCGGTGTGCTGGAGCGCTACCAGCGGCGCACCACGCGCCTGACCGGTCAGATTCGATCGGTGGTGCGGGAGCTGGCCGGACGCGCCGGAGCCCGGCTGCTGGCGCGACTCGCAATCGGGCTGTCGCGCCACACGGCGGCGCGGGTGCTGATGGGTATCCCGCTGCCCGAGCGGCCGGTGCCGGCCGCGGTGAGCGTGGACGATTTCGCGTTGCGGCGCCGCCACCGCTACGGCACGGTGGTGATCGACCCGGTCACCCACGACCGCATCGACGTGCTGGCCGACCGGAAAGCCGACACCCTGGCCGTGTGGCTGAGCGAGCACCCGCACGTGCAGGTCGTTGTCCGTGACGGCTCCACCACCTATGCCGAGGCCGTGCGCCGGGCCCTGCCCACCGCGATGCAGGTCAGCGACCGCTGGCACCTGTGGCACGGGCTGGCGCAGGTGGTCGAGAAGACGGTGGTCGCCCACAGCGCCTGCTGGTCGGCCGCAGCACCTGCTGGTCGGCCGCAGCACCGAAGTATCGACAGGTCAAGGGCGGCGCCACCACCCTGCAACGCTGGCACGCCGTGCACGAGCTGCTCGATCGAGGGGTCGGACTGCTGGACTGCTCACGCCGGTTGGGCGTGTCGCTGAACACGGTCAAACGCTACGCCCGTGCGCCCGAGCCGCAGCGTCTGCGCCGCCCGCCGCAGTACCGGCCCTGCCTGGTCGACCCCTACCGCGACCACTTGCGCGCCCGCCGCGCCGCCGACCCCGGAGTACCGGTCCTGCAACTATTCGCCGAGATCAAAGTTCTCGGCTACGCCGGAGGGCTGAACCTACTCTACCGCTACGTCAACCAGGGACGCCTCGACGGCGACCGAATCGCGATCTCGCCCAAACGCGTGGCCAGCTGGATCCTGACCCGACCGGCCGACCTGCCCGATCCCCGCCGCGCTCATCTCGACGAGATCGCCGCCGCGTGCCCGGAGATGACCGCCCTGGTCGACCTCGTCCGGGAGTTCGCCCAACTCATGACCGAGCGCCGCGGCAGCGACCTCGACAGCTGGGTCAAGCAGGTCCGCGAAGCCGGCCTGACCGAATTCAACCCGTTCCTCACCGGCCTCGACCAAGACCACGACGCTGCCGTCGCCGGTTTGACCCTGCCCTACACCAACGGTCCCTGCGAGGGCGTCAATACGAAAACGAAGCTGATCAAACGGCAGATGTACGGCCGCGCCGGCTTTCGGCTACTCCGACACCGAATCCTGCTGGGATAGGCGAGGTTCCGCTACCACCGAAAATGGGACAGAGCCGTTGGCTGGACAGACCCGGGCGCGCGGGCTCGCCTTGAACCACGGGCCGAGTCAACTCAGTGATCCGTCTCGGGAATTTGGAGACCTTCTGGAAATCGCGGCGGCCAGTGAGGACGCGCTTTCCGCACTGCGAGCGAGGCGCGCGGCGGCCGAGCGGCGCTTGACTGACCTTCACTCGATGGCTCGTGTGTGCCGCCATGCGACGCCGAAGCCAAGAACTGTGAAGAAGATTGAGACGAGCACAATGGCCATGTATCCGAAACCGGGGATGAGCGCGAGTCCAACTGTGCTCGCGATCATGCGAAGCAGTCCGAGGATCGTCGCTTGCAACGAATAGTCCGTTGCCGATGAATCCGCACGGCTGTTATCCATATAGACGGTGTTGATCCAGGTCATGATGGCCGCATAGCCGATACTCATCATGAGTATCCCGGTTGCTGCGACGGTGGCGGATGCGTCGCCGATGGCGATCGGGAGTGTCGCCGCGACGGACAGCATCCCGGCGACGCCGATTACGACGAGCGGACGGGCCCGCCCCCACCGTGAGATTGCGGCGCCTGCTGCCAAGCCCGCGATTACGCCGACCACCGGCGCGTAGACGCCTTGGAGCGTCGCGATATCGCTCAGGCTCCATCCTCGATCCAGCAACAGCGCACCTTGAACGGCAGTAACGAGATACGCGCCGGAAACCAGGAGAGGTGCGACGATCAGCGCGAAGGTGCGTCGTGTCGTCGAGGTGAAAAAGGTACCTATCCGCGACCATTGGATCGCGGCCGGGGCCTCGCCTGCGGGTTCCCGGAATCCGATCAGCATGGCGGCTGGGATCGCGAATAACGCCCCGAGAATCAGCAGAGTCACGCGCCAACCGCCGAGGTCGTAGAGAAGCAGCGCGCCGCCGGTGCCGAGGACGATCGACGCAGTGGCGGCGGCGACCTGGATGCCGTTGCCCAGCCCTCGTTCGGTGGGTCCCAGAATCCGTACCGCGAGCCCGTTCGTCGCAGTGTCGTTCAGGGCAGCGAACACGAGCAGGATCATCAGTCCGGCAAACACGAGCGGCAGGTCATGTGCCGGATCAACCGCAGACAGCGCGGCGAGCGACGCAGCCAGGGCTGCTTGAGTCGCCCACAGCCAACTGCGGTATGGCCCCTTACGAGACGGGTGGCCCCGGTCGATAATCGGACCGGCGATGAATCGCAGCACGTAGACCACACCGAACAGCGGCGCCAGCGCCACCAGTTTCTTGGGGTGGCCGAGGCTCAGCAGAATCGTCGTGAGCGCCCCGAAGGAGAATGAGAACGCAATGTCGCTGACCAGGTACAGGCTGACGATCAGCGAGTAACGTCGCAGCCGGCCCGTGATGGGGTAGTGGTCCAGACTGCTCGACAACGGGGCACTCACGAGACTCCTCATAGAGCCGAGACTATGAGATCGACTGACCGTCGGTCAATTATATTGTCAGACGAGAATGATTATTGCCATGTCGGTTGACCACAGCGGCCTACATGATCACGTTCAACTACCTCGCGGCCGTGCTCGCCGACATCACCGGTATGCCTACGGTCTGGATCCCCGCGATCCTCGCCCTCTTCGGGATCGGCGCCTTCGCCGGCCTGTCCATCGGCGGACGCATCTCCGACCGTCGCCCGCACGTCGCGCTCCTGAGCGGAACCGTTGCGATCGTGATCCGTTCGGTCACCATGGTCATCGCAATCCACCACTCGTGGGCGGTGATTCTCACCGTATTCCTGCTCGGGATCGCTGCCTTCGTGCTGAACCACGCGATCTACGGACGTGTCTTCGCTATTGCAGGCGACGCCCCGACGCTCGCTGGGGCGATGACGGTGTCGGCTTTCCAGCTCGGGATCAGCTGCACTCCGGTCCTCGCGGCAGCCGCACTCACTCGCGGCACCTCCCTCACCTGGGTCGGCGTCATCGGAGCCGTCCTCCCGCGATCGCCGTCCCTCTCGTCCTTGTCGACCGCACCAGGCTGGAAGATGACGTCACACCCGACGAGACCACCACAACCCGAGCAACCACCTCACGGACCCTGCAGTGACACACCGCAACGCCCCTCTGTCTATCGAGGGACGACGACTCGCCGAGCACTGCCGAACCAGGCCGATCGCACACGTGGTGGCCGAGATGGGGATCTCGCGGGCGTGCACGTCCAAGTGGGTGAACCGGTGGCGCAGGTGCAGGGACATCGGCCCGATGGACCGGTCGTCCACGCCGCGCCGCCAATCGACAGCGACGCCACCTGAGGTCGTCGAGCAGATCGAGACCGGCAGCGTCGAAGACCTTGCGGAGGTGACCGTGCCGACCTTGATCATTCCCGGTACCGACTCTCGGCACCCGACGGCGCTCGGCGCAACCCTCGCGCGGGTGCTGCCCGCAGGTCAGCTGAGCGAGGCCAGGGTCTCGTCTGATCTGCATAACGCCGACGATCTCGCCGTCGCGGTCGCTCCCGCGATTCGCGAAGGAGGCGGTGCCCCATGGCGGGGGTGGTTGCCCACGCCGGGCGGTCTCCAAGAGACCGCCCGGATCTGTCCGAAGCAGTCCCTAGAGCTCGGGGAGGATGAATGAGCGGCACCAGCGGCGTACCTCGGCGATGACCCGCTCGGTGAGCGCTGGGTCCGCGGCGTGGAAGAGGTAGTCGGCACCGTGATGGATCGAGCCGTACAGCAGCACGGCTGTGGACTCGGGATCCACAACTCGGAGCCCTCCGGCGTCGCGTCCGGCCGTCAACAGTGACCTCAGTAGCTCGACATGTCGGTATCCGACCTCCTCGCTGTCGACCTCCTCGCCGGTCGATCCGTGCGGTAGGTGGAACAAAGTGTTGTGCTTGGCTGGATCGAGCAGGAAGGTGCGAATTCCAGCGACGAGCCATGTCTCGATGCGCCCGGCCCAGTCATCAGGGTGCAGGAGCGACATCGCCTCGTTCTGCGCGTCGAGCAAGGTCTCGATGTATCGCGCGCGGAGGGCTCCGAGAACGTCCTCGCGGGCTCGGAAGTACGAGTAGAAGGTGCCTTTCGAGACGCCGGCAGCCTGGGTGATGTCCTCGACCGTTACCGCGGCGATGCCCTTCTGCGCGAGCAGTTGCTCCGCGGCGTCGAGAAGTTCGGAGCGCCGTTGCTCCGCAGGTTTGGTCCGACCCACTCATTGCCTCCTGTCAGGTGTCTGTTGACCCATCGTGCCATATGGTAAGTTATTGACTGACGGTCAGTCGATTGGGAGGCAGTTGATGACTTTGCTGGTTACAGGTGCGGATGTGTCGGACGACAAGGTCGACAAGCTCGACCGGCCCCTGCGGTCCGCAGTGCGCGACCTGCTGCGCCCGGTTCGCCGGCAGCTGTATCTAGGGGCGGGTCTGGCTTTCGTCAGCTCGATGCTCGGCCTGCTTCCCTACGTGGCCGTGGCCGAAATAGGTCGTGAGTTGACGTCTGCACAGCAGGCCGACGTCGTGTGGATGTGGGTGTGGGTCGGTGTCGTCGGCGCTGCGGGGCGGTTGCTGCTGATGGTGGTGGCGAATCTGGTGACGCATTACGCCGATGCCGACTTGCAGCGCTCTCTCCGCGCTCGGCTGGCGCGGCATGCGGCCGTGCTTCCGTTGGGTTGGTTCACCGGACGTGGTTCGGGCGAGCTGAAGAAGGCGATGGAGGACGACATCGAGGACATGCACCACATGGTCGCCCACGCGGTCCTCGACCTTGCCAGCGCGATCGGGCTCCCGATCGTCGCACTGGTTTATCTCACGGCGACGGACTGGCGAATGACCCTGGTCACCCTGGCGGTGCTTCCCCTGGCGTCCTTCGCCATGGGAGCTGCGCACCGGACCATGCCTGCGCGTATGGCCGAGCTGACTGCCGCCCAGGTCGAATTGAACAACGCGACCATCGAGTACGTAGACGGCATCCAGGTCGTGAAGGCCTACGGCGGCGCCGGGCGGACCTATCGCCGTCTGTCCGAGGGCATCGACCGGTTCTGCGATACCCTCGCTGCCTGGACCGCTGAGGCAGGGCGGGCGATGTTCGTCACGCTCCTGCTCCTTTCGCCCGCCTCGGTACTGTTAGTTGTGGCAGGAGCGGGGACCGGATTGGTCGCGGCCGGCTGGCTCGACCCGGTGGACCTGCTGCCCTTCTTGCTCGTCGGCGTCAGCCTGCCCACGCCGTACATGACGATCGCCCAAGGCACCCAACAGCTCCGTAAGGCTCGTGTCGCCGCAGAGCACCTGCGCAACGTGCTCGACCAGCCAGTACTTCCCGAGCCCGACGCACCGCAGACCCCAAGGGCGTACAGCATTCGATTCGACGCGGTGACCTTCGGCTACACCGCCGAAGAGCCCGTGCTGCAATCGGTGGACCTCCTCTGCCGACAAGGTACCGTTACCGCTGTCGTGGGACCATCCGGCTCCGGCAAGACCACTCTCAGCAGGCTTATCCCCAGATTTTTCGATGTTGGTGCTGGATCAGTAACCATCGGCGGTGTCGATGTGCGCGACATCCAGCAGGAAAAGTTGCTGGCCCGCATTGCCATCGTGTTCCAGGATATCGTGCTGTTGCGCGACACGATACGGGAGAACATCCGTCTGGGACGTCCCGGCGCAAGCGACGCCGAGGTCGAGGCGGCTGCTCGTGCCGCCCGGATGCACGAGACGATTCTGGCGCTGCCTGCGGGGTACGACACTGTGATCGCCGGTCGTGGCGGCGTGCTCTCTGGCGGGCAGCGGCAGCGGATCACCATCGCTCGCGCCATCCTTCAAGACGCCCCAATCGTGCTGTTGGACGAGGCGACCGCATATGTCGATCCCGAGAACGAACGCGCCGTCCAGGAAGCTCTAGGCAGACTGGCCCGCGGACGCACTGTGGTCGTGGTCGCGCATCGGTTGTACACGATCCAGCACGCCGATCAGATCGTCGTCCTCGACGCCGGACGAGTGGTCGAACGCGGCACCCATAACGAATTGCTCTCCGCCGGTGGCCGTTACCGGGCCATGTGGACAGCGCAGAACCAGACCCCTCAAGTCACGACCCCGCGAGGGAAGGACGAGTCCCGATGATCCGCCGCATCCTCCAGATTTGGCCGCACCGCGGCATGATCAATGCGCTCGCCCTGCGCTACATACTCTCCGGCGTCCTTCAGGGCCTCGTGCTCGTCATGCTCCTGCCGTTGCTGCGCGAGCTGTTGTCCGACCCGATTCGCATTGGAGATGTGCACTGGTGGTTGTTCGCGATCGCCGTCGTCGGGGTCGCGTATCTTGCGAGTGTGTGGTGGGGCCACGCTGTGGGATATCCGACCGCCAACCGTATTATGCGCGACCTGCAACATAGTCTTGGCGAGCACCTCGGGCGGCTCCCGCTGGGTTGGTATGTGAATCAGACACCGGGGCGCATCGCGCGCGTCGTGGCCCAGAACACCCCCTCGGCGGCGAGCATCGTTTCCCACGTCTGGCCTGAGCGGATTGCGGCGATCGCCACTCCGGCCACGGTCGTCGTCGGCGTGTTTTTCGTGGATTGGCGGATCGGCCTAGCCTTCCTGGCGGCGGTGCCCGCCGCCGTATTTGTGATGCGCTGGTCGGCTCCGATCATCCACGACACTCAGCGCCGCATGGACGAGGCTTCTGAGGAAGCAGCTGCCCGCGCCATCGAGTTCGCCCAAGCCCAGCCGGTGCTCCGGGCCACCGGAAGAGCCAGTGCTGGCTTCGCACCGATGGAGCAGGCTCTCGACCAGCAACGACGCGCGTTCCGTCACGCGCTCGCCCGACATACACTGCCGCAATACGCGTACGTCGGGATCGTCCAGATCGGCTTCACCCTTGTCGTGGTCATCGGAGCCTGGCTCGCCACCCGCGGCGAGCTCGCCGTGCCCGAGGCCATCGCGCTGCTCGTGCTCGCGTCACGTTTCATCGAACCACTCGCCGCGATCGCCAGCCTCTCCGGCGCGATCCAGGTCGCAGACGTGGCCCTCGAACGCGTGGGCACCATCCTGAACGCGCCGCCTCTTCCCGAGCCTACGAGCGGTCAGGCTCCCACTGAGCACGACATCACCTTGAACCGAGTGCGCTTCGGCTACGAGCACACTCGTGTCATCGACGACGTCACCGTCACAATCCCCTCTGGAGGCATGACCGCGATCGTCGGACCATCAGGATCGGGCAAGACCACCCTGCTCCGACTCATCGCCCGCTTCTGGGATGTCGATTCCGGCTCGATCCATATCGGCGGGATCGACCTTCGTGACATCCCCACTCCCGATCTGATGCGCACTCTGGCGGTCGTCTTCCAGGACACCTACCTATTCGACGGCACCATCGAGGACAACCTGACTATCGCCGCCCCGGACGCCGACGAGGCACAACTCCACCGGGCCGCGGCCGCCGCCAGACTCGATGAAATCATCGAACGGCTCCCCGAAGGCTGGCAGGCCCGTACCGGCGAAGGCGGTATCGCGCTCTCCGGCGGGGAACGCCAGCGGGTCGCGATTGCTCGTGCTCTGCTCAAGAATTCGCCCATCGTGCTCTTCGATGAAGCCACCGCCGCGCTCGACCCCGAGAACGAGGCCGCTATCAGCGCTGGGATCAGCGAACTCGTGGCGGCAGGCCGAACCGTCGTCATCATCGCCCACAAAATCGCCACCATCCAGCACGCCGATCAAATCCTCTTCCTCGACGACGGACGACTGGCTGAGACTGGGACTCACGCCACGCTCCTACGAGCCGGCGGCCGTTACGCCGACTTCTGGCGCGAACGCCACGCATCAGCCGAGTGGAGTATCCGCCCGTGATATCCGCGATACACCGGAGAGAGGAGACGACTTCGGCGACATGGTGCCTGTCCAGATATTGGCTCTGTCCCACTTACCGTGGTAAGAAATCAGCCGCATTCATCCTGATCAAGGCGTCGGGTAGCGAGCCATCAGGGTTCATCGCAGGTCGCACCCAGCCCCATTCGGTGCCGAAGGTCATCGTGCCCAGAGCCGGCGGTGCACCAGGGAGTCCGGACCAGCCGGGCAGCCGGTTGCTGTCGAGCGCAAGAGCCCGGTAGCGACGAAATAGTGTTCTCCGGACCAAGAGAAAAGCCCTAATCCCCGTTGTGCCAACCCTTCTGCCCCTTGCTGGCGGTTGCATCACCCGCGGACGACCTCGCCGACGTTGTCCTATAGCAGCGATCAACTCGCGTATCCCAATTGGCTGTCGGGTCGTCGCAGAGTTCTAAACGGCCAAGTCCTTTGAGCCTTGCCGACGGCGTCTAGCCATACCCAGAACCCCTGGAGCCCACCGATACTACGAATGACCGGACCAGGCCCACACCCAGAAAGGTAGCGCAAGCCGATGACACGCAAACGGAGAACCCGGCACATCGAGATGGTTAGCACCGTCGATATGCCCATCGAACAGGTCTGGGCCACGATTACCTCGCCCGAGGGCATCAACGCCGAACTGCGGCCCTATCTCAAGATGACCGTGCCCAAGACGTTCCGAGACCGCACTATCGACGACGTAGCACCCGGAACTCGACTGGGACGCAGCGTCCTCCTGCTATACGGATGGCTCCCCATCGACTTCGACAACATCACCGTCGCCGAGATCGATCCCGGAACACGGTTCCGCGAGGAATCGACCATGATGTCGATGAGTGTCTGGGTGCACGAACGCACCCTACGTCCCTCCGGCAACAGCACCGAGATCACCGACTCCGTGTCCTTCGTCCCGCGCGCACCCCTCGGGCTGCTTCCCTACTGGGGCGCAGCCCTGCAGGCTACCCTGACGTTCTTGTTCCGCCACCGGCACCGGCGGCTGCGGACCCACCCGAACGCGACACAGGCCGACAGCGAACGATCATGACACAAACCCGCAGCGATCACGCTCGCACCGCCGACCCAACCGGGAACCGTCGCCGAAACGCCGAGGAGCGACGCATCCGTCGGCCACCACCGCTATACCGCACCGCCGCCGGGAGTGTCGGAAAGCCGGCGGAACTGACCTCGGTCCGATGGGTCGAACCTGATGGTTCGTCAGGAAGGACCGGCTGATGTCGGAGACACTGGCCGCCGTGGCGAACAAGGACGCGGCGCACACCAAGAAGCTCGCGGTGCTGTGTCCTGCGCTGCGGTCGGCCTATGGCGTCGGGCCCGACACCGCCGCGCAACTGCTGGTCACTGCTGGCGACAACCCGCAGCGGTTGCAGGGTGAAGGTTCGTTCGCAGCGTTGTGTGGTGCAGCGCTGGACGGTGTATGAGTTCGAGAAGGCTGGCGATGCCACGCCGGCTCGGCGGCGACTTGAGTCTCGTGCTCCCCGCGCCCGCGGGGAAGATCCGGACTTACTACAGCCCACGTTCTCGAGCCCGTCGTGCTCCCCGCGCCCGCGGGGATTAGCCCGTGCCGGGCTGGCTCGGCGCGGCAATGAGGGGTCATCTCCGCGTCTGCGGGAATGACCCGTAGTCGGTGGGTGTGCTCCCCGTCCGGGTGGTCGGGGCCGAGGATTCGCTCGCGGTAGGTGAGGATCTGCTCGGAGCGGGGGACAGCCGAGTTTCCTCGGCGTCCTTTCTGGTAGGCGTGGGGCGAAGTTATGGCGCGCGGTCAAGGGTATCGGGGTGGTTGGGGCTGAGGAGTTGTTCGTAGTCGGTGAGGACTTGCTCGTGCAAGGTGATCGCCTCGTTCACTCGGCCCCCTCCCGGTAGGAGAACACCCTCAGGGCAAGCAGTTCCAGGACCGGCTTCATTCCGTAACCAGCGCCGCACACCGCGTCGGCTTCAGCGCTCATCAACCACTCCCCGGCTGCGACACGCTCATGCGTTCGCTCCGAAGTCCCAGATACACAACTCTGCCGAACGCGACCGTGTCGGGAGCTTGTGACACCAGTCACCACTGTGGATGGAACCCGTTGTGCGGCAGCAGCGTCCGAGAGCAGTGAAGGAGATACCTTCAGTGCAAGGGAGGGGACGACATGCGAACCTTTTCGGCTGGGCAGCGGCTTGTCACAACGATCGCGCTGACGGCTGCGTGCATCGCAGGCGCATCAACAGTTGGCGTCGGCATCGCCTAGGCAGAGACACCGATGTTTGCGGCCGAACCCGCCGATGCGGCGCACCCGCATGGTCGGCCGGAAGGTTACCGTCGGCCTGCGGGCCATCTCGCTGGAGTCGCCGGAGAACAGTTTCTACCAGCATCTCGTGGGCCAATATCGGGATCAACGCACCACGGATTGAGTCCGTCGCCCCGAAGGCGGAATCAGCAATCGGTGCGAGCTGGGCTGGACAGGCGTATCCCGGAAGAGGGGCCGACGGACGCGCAGGGCTACGGCGGCGGCAAGATGACCACCGCGGCCGCGTCATGAATCCAGTCGGCGGCTGCGAAGAATCCGGGCAGCAGCTCGGCGAAGTCCGGGTTCGCCTCTCGTGCTCAATCGAACGCCACGAAGTCTGGTAGAGGTAAGAGCGGCGGAAGGGCCTATGAAAGGGGACAGCCCCGAACGTTGGTGTTTCGGGGCTTGTACTCTGCGCTGGGGCTTAGGGTTGGACAGATGTCCTCGATTCGGATCCTAGCGACAGTGAAGTAAGGTACTGCGCCGGAACTGGTCCTGCCCCCCGTAGGCGCTGGTGCGAAGGTACCCGGCGGTGGTGAGCGGATCATCGAGACGGTCGAGTCGCGCTGCCGTGTGGTGAGATGCCGTGAGCACTGCGGTCGGATCAGAGTGAGCAGTGCGGGGATCTCGACCGTACAGTGCGCGACACGCGCGCGAACGCGTCGATGACCAGGCTTTTCATCCGAATTATGTCGGCAAGAAGGCTGTAGTGATGACAAGGGTGATGACGCCGTCATCACCTGCGCTAGCGATCGACGTGTTTGCCTGCTGATGACCGTGTCATCAGCTGAGTGGTACATTCCGTATCGAAACGTAGCGACACGTCGTGAAACAGCGGTTGAGCGGCGAGTATGCACTGAAGTCGGCTCGCTGACCAAGGATTTCGCGGACAACGCCTCTGGGGTTCGATTCCCCCAGGCGGCTTCAAGGAAAACCTAGGTCAACGGCGTTACGGTCCGCTGGAACGGACTCGGTGTCATCACCCGCATCTCGAGGCGAGGTGTCTTCCGGCAATGTCGTTCTTGCCGGAGGCTCCTCGCGTTTGCGGGGGGTGAGCCCGCGGGGACGTCAGCGGCCTCGAGAGGCCGTGACCAACCCCGCCGATCAGCATGGCCACTGGCGCAATCGTCGCCGGGAAGCTTGAATGGATGGTGGGTGAGAATCGGCAGGCAGGGTCCTTTCAACTGAGGTGACCCATGTCTTCGAGACCCCCGTCCAAGCCGTCGATGCCGAGCAATGACGGCCGCGCGGAGCGGCACCGCGGTCCGGTGCTTCACGGTAGCGGCGACGAGATCTGGCTCAGCACCGAGGAAGTCGCTCGGCGACTCAAGATTCCGAAGAAGACGCTCTCGGCGTGGGCTGCGGCGGGCCGCGGCCCCAGATTCGCCCGCATGGGCAGATACCGGCGTTACCGGGTCAGTGACGTCGTTGCTTGGGAAGAACAGCAACTCGCCACCGGTGGAGGAAGCAGCGCAGGGTCCACTTGAGTGCTGGTGTCGGATGACAGATTCGGCGACCGCGTCCGTCATCGTCGGCAACTCGGCCGGGCAACAAAACACTACAGCTAATCTGTGGCAAACAGATGCCTCTTGCGCTGTTGCCGCTAGATCACGAAGTCTCGGAACTCCACCGCGAACCATCTGGATCGGCGCGCCGGGCTGCGCGTAATCCGGTCGCGGCGAGGTGGGCTCAGCATTTCGACGGATTGAAAGGCGATCGATGGGAGGCAGACTGCCGAAGCCGGTTGGCACCTTCGGCCAGCCGAGCAAGCCCAAGAAACAGAAGAACGGCAAATGGCGTGCGACGGTTCGCTTCTACACCGCGCAGGGGCCGCAGCAACTGGAACGGATGGGAGACACAGCCGACGAGGCCCGCAACCGCCTCGCCGAAGCCATGCGTGATCACCGGCAGCAGTCGGGATACGCGCGGATCACGCGCAACACCAAGCTGATCGATTTGGCGGCCGAGCTGATCATGGAGATGGAGGCGGATGACGCCTACACCCCGGGCAACGTCGAGGACTATCGCCGCGAGGTCTACGTCTCCACCCGACAAGCGCGCGAACAAGAAGACGATCAAGATCGAGAACTCGGTCGGCAATCTCCAGATTTGGCAGGCCACCACTGGAGAGCTCGACCGTCACCTCAAACGACTCGTCGGGATGGGGCTGCGGCGGAAAGCCAAGCAGCACAAGATCATCTTGCGCGCGATGATGGCGATCGCCGTGCGGCATGGCGTGCTCGACAGCAATCCGGTCGACGGTGTCGCCGCGTTCACCCGGCGCAAGCCGCCGGCCCGCGGCAAGGTGCAGGACCAGGACGCGCTACCGGCGTTCCGTGCCCAGGTCCGGGCGTGGGCGGCCGGTGAGGCAATACCCGGCACCCCGGCCTACACTTGTGGCCCGCCGCGGGACTGGACGGTGGTGTGGGTGGTCGACGTGATCACCGGCACCGGAATCCGCCCGCACGAGGTCTTCGCGCTGCTGCTCGAGGACATCGATCTGGACGCGCCCGAGCCCTACCTGGACGTGACCGGCACCCTGGTCGAGGTGAAGGGCAAATGGGTGCGCAAACCCGCCCCGAAGTCCGACAACGGGTGGCGGCGCATCCTGCTGCCCGCCCACACCGTCGAGGCGGTCCGGGAGTCGGTCAAGGACCTGGAAGTCGGCGACCGTCCCAACCCGATGGGACTGCTGTTCCCTGCCCGAAACGGGTCGCTGCGCAACCCGAACAACTTCGGCCGCACTTGGCGCGCGGCGCGGGGAGAACTTCGCCTGGGTGACCCCGCGCACGTTCCGCAAAGGCGCGGCCACCGCCGTCGACCACGCCTACGGCGACCCCGAACGCGCCGCCCGCCAACTGGGCAACACCCGCGCAGTGGCCAAGGCGCACTACATCGACGTGCCGGAAACCGTTCCGGACAATCGAGACGTGCTCGAGCGGTGGGCCCGAGGCTCCACAAGCCTGAAAACGTGAGATTTCTGTGAGAACCGCTCGAATCAGCCCTACCGCATGAACTGGGAAAACCCCTTCCGACGCTGGTCGGAAGGGGTTTTCACTGTCGGGCTGACAGGATTTGAACCTGCGACCACTTGACCCCCAGCTCTGGGCTAATGTCATTTGCACACGTCAAACCCGGTATTCGAGCATGCGGCAACATTCCAAACGTGCTGGTCGTTCTCGGCCGCGCACAGCGTGTGGCCCCAGATTGGCCCCAGCTTTCGACGGCCAGCCGAATGCCAAACGGCAGGTTCCTGGTTCGAGTCCAGATGGGGAGTCTGGTCGCGGCACGCAGCCTAAAACGCACGGTGACCGTGCCTGACCTGTAAGAGAAGCCTCCGCTGTGAGGCGGTGCCTTCTGACTCCTGTCACCTGGTGCCGCTAGTCAGTGCGCTGTCTTGGCAAATACAGATCGGCTCCCTCCTCGAATTGCTCCTCGGCAGGCTCAACTAGCAGGAGGCGGTGCTGATCTCGGCTCTGTCAACGGAACGCCAATCACGTTCCGCCGACAGGCTCTGGTGGATTCCCAGGAACACCCTGTCGTGCCCGAGGCAGCGCGTCCTGGCCGACGCTGTGGCCCTTCTTCGCGCCATTCTCATGCTCCGGTGTGACCAGAGCGAACTCTCCCCGAGTGTCGATGCACATTTCGATGACGAGCTCGGGACGGAGCCGCTGGCGCAGAAGACGTTTCTTATGCACCTGGCCTCCTGTCGAACGCTGCATGGAGAGGCGCTGGCGGAGAGCTAGCTGAACAGGAAGAACGTGAAGGCGGTGCCCCCCAAAATCCTACCGGCCGTTCACATCAAAGAAGCGTGCATCAGGCGAGCAGTCTGTGACACTGTCGTGGGCGATCATCGGTAAGGTCTACGAGTTCATCCAAGGGGGTACAACATGCGCGTCAGTCGGGTCCAGATCAAGAACTTCCGAGGCATCTCCGAGGGACGCGTTGACTTCAACGGAAACGCGCTACTCGTCGGCGGCAACAGTGTGGGCAAGTCGACGGTCTGCGAGGCGCTTGATCTCGTCCTAGGTCCTGAGCGTATGTTCCGGCGCCCCGTTATCGATGAGTACGATTTTTTCGGCGCTAACTACCAGCCGTGCGGTGAGTCGACTCCTCAGGTCGAGATCGAGGTAGTCCTCGTCGATCTCAGCGACACCGCGTTGACCAGGTTCGGCAACTTCATCCGGAAGTGGTCGGTCGGCGAGCGTGACTTCGCCGACCAGAACCCCAACGCTGTCGAGACCGCCGACGAGCACCCTTGGTGCCTTCCGCTTGTATTTTTGGGGCGGTTCGACTCGAACGAGGATGACTTCGAGGGCAACACCTTCTTCGCCCACCCCGCTCCAGTCATCGACGACCTGTCGACCGGATCCACCGAACTCGGCGAAGGTCGCCGCGTCTTCGGACGCGATGACAAGCGCTACTGTGGGTACTTATACCTGCGAACCAACCGCACCGGCACCCGGGCCATGAGCTTCCAGCGGGGCTCGTTGCTCGACACAATCGTTCGCCTTGAGGATCAGGCCACCGGAGATCTCTGGGAACGCGCCCGCACCGCCCTTGCCGACCTCGACCTGCGCGAAAAGTCCAAGCTTGACGCCGTCCTGAACGAGATACAAACCCGCGTTGGCAAGTTCATGGCACTCGACGACCGTGGAGTGCATGTTCACCCGTCAGACCTGACACGTGAGTCTATCCGCGAGACGCTGCGGATGTTCGTCACAGCGTCGCCGGGTCACCACGCCGTGCCATTCAACCGCCTCAGCACCGGCTCGCTGAACCTGCTGGTCTTCGCGCTACTCACTTACATCGCTGAACTCAAGGGTGACCACGCGGTCATTTTCGCCATGGAGGAGCCGGAGATCGCGCTGCCGCCGCATGCGCAGCGTCGCCTCGTCGACTTCGTGCGTAGCCGCATGGGGCAGGCCATCGTTACCTCCCATTCGCCGTACGTCATCGAGCGATTCGCGCCGGAAAGCGTCCTGATGCTGTCGCGGACGGATGAAGGTGTTCTCACGAGCGACCCGTTCGACCTCGGCGTCTTGATGAAGCCGAAGAAGGTGCGCGAGGAACGCCGCCAGTTCGCCGAAGCCATCCTCGGTCGAGGAGTCCTCGTAGTCGAAGGCGGAACTGAGGCTTCTGTCATACCCGCAGTCGCCGACGTCATGGAGGCCGACCCGACCGTGACCTACACCCATCTCGACCTCGCCGGTGTCTCCATCTACAACGCCAAGAGCGACGCTTCTGTCCCTCCCCTCGGTCCCGTTTTCAAGGCACTTGGCAAGCGTTGCTACGGCCTCCACGACACCCCCAACAGCCCCTTCCCAGCCGATGCCGCGCAGCAAGCCGAAGCGTTCGACATCTACTTGCCGATACCCCATAAAAGCATTGAGAAGCTGCTCATGGACGAGATGCCGATCCGACCCAAGCGTGCCTTCCTCGCCACGGTTGCATCTATGCCGGACTACCCAACGGAATGCGGCTACCTCGCCCCAGACTCCGATGACCAGGCTGTCGAAGAGCTGGCGGAGAAGGTTCTGCTTGCCCGCAAGGGCGCGTACTACGGCTACGCTGCACTGCTGGTCGCCGAGGCGGGCGACGCCAGCGAGCTTCCCAAGACCTACGTCGACTTCCTGCGCGCCATCGACGAAGACATCGCCGCGAGCGTAAAAGCCACTGCGGCGTCCGACGCCCCGAATGACGAGCAGGTTGCCGGGGCCGACCCGGTCCCACAGTGAAAAAGGTCGAACTCGACGAGCGGCGAAAGGCCATTCTCGCAGCTCCCGGCCACATCGTGATCGAGGGCGGACCTGGATGCGGCAAGACGACCATCGCGCTACTCAAGGCGGCCAGGAGCAGCACAGAACTTCAGGCCGAGCAGCGCATCCTGTTCCTCAGTTTCTCCCGGGCCGCCGTCCGACAGGTATCCGACCGAATGCAGAGCACCCTGAACCGCGAGCAACGGTCGACCCTCTCAGTAAGAACATTCCACTCGTTCTTTCTCGACCTCGTGCGCAGTCACGGACGCCTTATAACCGGCGCACAAGCACGATTCATCACCCCGGAACGAGAAGCACAGCGACGCGCGGACTTCGATGGAGACGCGGACGCATGGGCAGTCGAGAAGCGGCGCCTCGCGGCCGACGAGTCGCTGTACGTATTCGACACACTCGCGCCGACCGTGGCCGAGCTCTTCGAGCGCAGCGCAGATCTGCGCGAGTTGTACAGCACTCGCTACCCGGTGGTTGTCGTCGATGAGTTCCAAGACACCAACACCGACCAGTGGCGTGTGGTTCGCGCGCTGAGCAAACAAAGCACGATCATCTGCCTCGCCGACCCAGACCAACGGATCTTCGACCACATCGACGGAGTCGATGAGAATCGCCTAGAAGAGGCGAAGAAGGCGCTTGAGCCGGAGACGTTCGACCTGTCGTCGGACAACCACCGCAGTCCCGCGTCCGGAATTCTTGAGTACGCCAACGCGGCCCTACGCAACACCCCGACCGCGAAACCCACCAACGTCCGCTTCATCGGGTACAAATACGACAAACCGGAACAGGTGACCCATTGGGTTGTCCAGCGCGCGCTGAGTTGGCTCGGCGAACAGCTGTCGGCCCCGCCCACACTGGCGGTTCTCACACGAGTGAACGCGTTCGCGGGCAGGATCTCTACTTCCCTGTCCGAGGAAGCGGCTTTCCAAGGCGAGCACCTGGTCCCCATTGATCACATCCTGTACTGGGATCCAGAGTTGGCGGCCGCTTCTGCCCTCGTCGTCGGCAGCATCCTTGAGTGGCCGAGGCGGTCTGCCAAGGATGCCGCGATCAGCACACTCCAGAGCCTCGCCGACTACTACCTCGTCAAGGTCGGCCTTGGCACAGTCGGCGCGCGGGGCGTCATCGCGACTCTCGAACGCGCCATCGATGCCATCCGGAGCGGAAGGAGGCCCGCCTCGAAGACCGCGAAAGTGCTACTCCAAGCAGCCGAGGTCGCACCATCGTTCACCGGTCGATCGATCACAGACTGGCAAATCGCACGAACCACCCTGCGCGGCAGTTCTGAACTCGTTGAGGTCGCCACCAAGGCCCGGCTAGTCCGACTCCTCGACGCGACCGACTCCGTAGCGTGGGCGCTATCGGACACGTGGGACGGCACATTTGGGTATCTCGGGGCCGTCGACGCCATACGGACGGCGCTGGCGACCGAAGCCATCGATGTGCAACAACCGAGTGACGCGCCCGTGCACGTTATGACGATGCACAAGTCCAAAGGCAAGGAGTTCGACGCTGTCGTCATCGTCGAAGGTCGCTACGATATGCCGCTCCTTGACCCGGACCCGGCGTCGAAGCAGCAGCAGGCCGACCGTAGGCTGCTGCGGGTGGCCATCACCCGCGCCCGCCACCTCGTCATCCTCGTCCGGCCAAGCGGCGCACTAGCCTTGACACCCCCAGTACCGCCGGGCGGTCGGCCGCCACCCGCGCCGCATTCCGACCGCTAGAGGTTTGCCGTCAGGAAGCCTGACAACCGCGGCCGCAGCGCCGCCACCAGCCGGACGCTGGGCCGTCCGGCCAGCTCCCGCACTACTGACCGGACCTGGCCGGTCAGCGCTGCGGATAACGCTCCAACGCACCGGGAATGTGCTCATGGAATTCGTCGTTGGGCACACCAGCCTCCGGACACGCACTCGTACGACCCACAGGTCGTCCATCCAGCGGCACGTCGGCCACCGTCCGCAGATGGAACCCGGGCACCCGCGAGGACTCGGCCCGCAATCTAGGTGGCCCGTCCCCAGTGAATGAGATCAGGTGGTCCCGTCATCGGGGACCGGTCAAAGCAGATCGCCAAGAAGCCGGGCCGTCGATGACCGATCTGACCGCCTGGGAGCAACAGCTCCAGCACAACCTCGCCGAGATCCGCCGCAACAGCCAGCGACTGTCCAACGCCGTCGCGGCGGTGCGGGGCCGCGGTGAAGTCCGCGGTGTCAGCGTCGAAGTCAACGCTGCCGGTGACATCACCAACCTGCAGATCGCCCCGGCGCCATGCGCTGGAACAACACCCAGCTCACCACCGCCCTCTCGACTGCCATCGCCGCGCCCGCCCCGACGCGAAAGCGAAGGCCGAACAGATCGTCCAGCGCGCGGACCTGCGTCCCCAGCAGCCGTTGCGACTGCTGTTCGCCCAAGCGGATTCTACGCCGAAACCTGAACCTCGCCAGGCCACCGATGCAGAGATCCAAGCCGCTGATGACGCCTACTTCGAACGCATGAACCGACGCGGCTGGCGCACCGACTGCTGACCGCGTTACCGCAGGCTCGATGACCGACGTCGAGCTAGCGGTGACACAGCTGTGGGCCTTCGCGCACCGCGACGGCTCGGCATAGGACCGGGCGACCAACTTCCCGCACCCGTTGGGGCCGGTAGCGTCCTGCTGACACCAGCGGGCTGGCGAGAGTGCTGGGTTGTGCATCCATGCTCGCCGAGATCGTCGTGACATCGCGGCCAGGCCGTCGTACGATCGAGACAGGCCGCAATCAAAAGTTGTTGAAACTGGTGCATCTCGAACTTTTCGGCGCGCCAACGTGACTGACATTTACTGCTACCGCATCACATGCGCTCAGACTCGACTTCGAGCCGGACTTCTAAACACATCCCACTTCGACTAGCGCGGCCTTGCCAAGGCTTCCTGCAGCTGCCGCTGCTGGAAGGCCACCGCCCATTCGAGAAGAGGGGTGTTCTGAGGTGGGTACCTCGAACAAACTCACAGTCGCGTTGGACCTCGTTCGCCAGCAGTACGACTATGCGCCAACGGATCCCGCCGATCCGCGTATGGACGAGCTGCGGGCGAGGAGCTACCGCGGCGACCGGACTTTGGTGTGTGCGCTGTGCTATGCGGGCATCGACGCTGCGCCGGGTACCGAAGTGCCGCTGGTGGTGAAAGGCCCCATCGGCGGGGTTCGGCGACCCCATTTCGCGCATCCATCGGGCCAGGGGCCCGCCGGAGGGAGAGCATGAGCCGGAGTCGGAGTGGCACCTTTCTAGCAAGGAAGCTGTCGCGACGTGGGCTCGAATACAACCGGATGTCGTCGACGTCGCAGCGAGGTGTGGCTGCCGAACCGTAAGCGACGCTGCGATGTCCGTGTCGTGTTCGCTGACGGCAGCGAGGTTGCGCTCGAGGTGCAGAGCTATCGACTGACCGATGCCGACTGGGGCGATCGACACCGCGACTACCGACGCGCTGGCGTCGTCGATGAGTGGCTGTGGCACCCGCAGAGCCCAATCCCATGGATGATCCTCAGCGGTACCGAGCACCCCCAGCAGATATGGATGCTCGATCCCTGGAAGGGCTCCGTCACACGGCCGGACTGAACCGGCCCACCCGCATCGGGAGATGCAGGATCAGGACAGGCCCCACTTCCAGTTGGACCCGTGTACGACTTCGGTCCTTCCGCTACCAACATCGGCGACAAGGGGGCCCGTCCACATGTCGACGTCGTCCTTGCCGCCGTACTTGCAGTTGTAGTCGAGCTCGTCGTACACACGATCGCTGATCGTCGTTCGAAACTTCTTCACGTCGCTCAATTTCGCGGCGATGTTGGGGGCATCGCCTATAGAAACCAAGTCATTGTTGTCACGCACGCCGGCACGCACTATCAACGCATCCCCGAGGTCGACACCAGTGCGATGCCGGATCCTCCAGCGATCTTCGATGTAGCAGTCGAAATACCGGTCGATGTGGTCTTTCAGCTGTTCGTGAACGATTTTCTCGACCACCCAGGTGATGTTGAGTGCTGTCTTGACCGCGACGGAGGCTGCGTTGTCGCCGACGAAAATCGCCATAACCCGGTCACCGTCGAAGCTCCTGATGGCCCCGTTACGGAAGCGGATCACGCGTGAGACGGCATTGAGGTACGCCCGGATGATCCGGGCGGCGTCATCCGGGCTGAAATGGCGGGCGAGTCCCGTCGAATCCGCCATGTCGGAGTAGAGGTAGACCGCTTCGAGTCTCACCGCCCCGTCTCGCATGACAATGTCTTCGGTCTTCGGCACCACTTGGCCGTACCGGTGGTTGAACGGCGTTTTGGCGATCTCAGCGACCGCTGCTGTGCAGTCGTCCTTGAAGCCCATACGAGCACCTTCCTTCGACGGCGAACGCTTGGAAGCCCCACGACTCCTACCCGAGGGCGTGCGAAATGGTCAGCGCGGCCACAGCGTGGCTACAGCGAGTAGCAGGGCGGCGAGGGCGGTGGTGTAGAGCGCCCATTGAAGGAGTCGGTGTTTCCACCAGTTGCGTTGGCTCATCGAGACGACCTGCTGGGCCAGTTGGTCGGTCTCTTCGTCAGGTGTCAGCGATCGTAATCTCGTGGCGAGCTGCGGCGGGTCCCAGTGCCGTAGGTGCCCGAAGTAGATGATGTGGGTGCTGTGCTGGGCGCGGTGCTGGCGGCTGGGGCCGAGCGCCGGTCGAACAACCAGGCCAGCGAGTACGAGAGCGACGAGTATCGAGATCGCGGCGAGAACCTCGATGAGGCTGCGCCAGCCGGTCAGTTCAGTGAGCACACCATCCTTGTTGTGGCCGGCGATGATCGAGACCAGTACCGCGCCGTCGAGAGCGAGGACGATGCTGGCCTTGACATCAACCTTCGCGGTCCACGCTTCCTGAGCTTGGTGTACTCGCCAACCGAAGGTGATCGCGTTTGTGTGATCCGGCGCTGACGCAGTGACAGTCGGGCGCAGAGTGTGGTGGGGACGGTTGATCATCGTCATCGGACCGCCGCACCGCTCATCGACCACCGCCGCCGCTCGCGGCGGGCGGAAGCGCGGAACTCGTCCCTGCTCTGGCTCGCCAGGATCGAGGCGTGCAGAGCCTCGGAAACAGTGGCGCGCCGTTTCTTTCCGTCCAGGATGGCTCTACAGAACTGTTCGCCGTGGATCCTGCACCAGGGCGCCGTGAGTTGCCGTCCCGCAGCGTCGGCCTCATCACCAGCTCTGAGGCGCTCGATGGTGATGTCCTCCCAGAGGCGGTCGCTCGGGGTCCCGCAGTCGCAAGTGGCGGTGAGATAGTCGTTGGTCTCAATACGGTCCCAGACCGTGCCAGTGACGACGAGGCCGTGGCGGTCGCACGCAGAACCGGCCTTGCTCGCGTAGTTGACGGCCCGGCCAGCCCATACGGGCTTCTGCTTGTTCGGGTGCCGGGGGACACCGATTCGTTTGACGAGGATCGTACTTGCGGCGATTCCTACCCGGAACCCGGTATCGGGCTGCGTCGGCCATTTGCTCTCGAACTGCTCGGCCATCGCGGGGCTGAAGGTCTTGATCGTGATACCGGCGCACAGGGCACGTTCGGTGCGCATGTCACCCCAGAAGACGCCGAAGGCGGCATCGCCCTGGATGTCGAGGTAGTTGGCGCCGAACTTATCCAGGATGTCGACGGCTCCGCCCACGGCGGCCTCGTACACGCTCGCAGTGCTCGCGGCGTGCATGCTGACGCCGAGCTGGCTGCTGTTCTTCAGATCAGCGAACACGGCCACCACATCGGTGGACTTGTGCCACCGACGGGCCTGAATCGGTAAGGCGTCGACGTTCAGCTCGTGGCCGCGGTCAACCACGTCAGGCTTGCAGGACAATTCGGTTTTTACCCGCTCATCGAGCGAGTCAAGGAGTTCAACCAGGGCGACAGTCATTGTCGGCGGCCCAGCTTTCGAGTAGGCGGATACGGTCAGCCTGAACATCGTCTCCCCACCCTCCGACATTTCAGCGGCCGATACCTCGGCGACGACTCCGCATCGTCAACGTGGATGGTCGGCGGCCGCCGGGACCTCCTCAGCGAGACCACCTCGATGAGGTTCTGACTGAGAGGTACTGCCGCGGGCCTGCGACCCTTGCCACTGGGGTGCCGCGGCGGCCGTCGACGAGGGGGTGTGGGGAGGGGTAGCTAGACACCTGCCACGGCGTGCTCGTCGCGGGCGGCGTCCGGCGTTCCAGCCGAGCGGTGTTCCCTGCTGGTCGGTAATTGGCGGACGAGGTGCGGAATCATCAAACAATGTTGCGCGTCTACCTGACCAGGCGAAATGGATCGACCTTGCCAAGTGGCAAGCAGGTCGAAAGGATGGCCAGCGCTTCCAGGACATCTTCGGTGTAGCCACCGAGGCAACCTCAAGGTGTCACCGATCGGGAAGCAAGGTCGGAGTCGAGAGTGTTGATCAATGATTCAAGTCGTGCCGCAACGTCAGAAAGTGGCATTGCCTCTTGCTCGATTCGCCGGAAAGGCGCGGGTCCTGCGGTGGCGACGGAGTCGTAGGCGTCGGCTTCGGCCTGGGTGAGGTGGGTGAGACGCGCCGGGGAAGGCTTGATCGGGTGACCGGCTTTGTCGTGGTTCACGCCGTGACGGGCGTACCGGTGCAGGTCGGCAGCGTCCATGAGTATGGAGTGGACCGTTTTGACAGGCAGGCTGTCGGTGGCGGGCGTGCCCATCGTGGCGCGAAGCCGGTCGAGGATCGCGTAGCCGTCGGCGTCGATATCACCCCAGTAGACAACGTGTTCGGCCTCGCGTATCCAGGCGATGCTGGCAAGAAGAGACGCGGCGGCCTTGCCGTTTCCTTCGACGATGATCGTGTCCTGAGCAGGTGGGAACCAGAGGCGGCAGTCACGGTTTTCGACGATGAGGACGACCCGTGGCTCGTACGCGAGATCGTGTACGTCGCCGGTGGTCCACGAGTCGTGCCTGCGCCTGCCCGAAGCGGTGTAGTCGGGGTCTACGTAGGTTAAGTGAACGACGGCGAGTCGTGGCCTGACTTCGGCGCGCACGTCGCGGCCTGCCACCATCGCCAGGAGCGCACTGTGGGTTTCGAGCCACTTGGAGTGCATACCGGGCACCGGGAGCTGGCGGGCGGTCCAGCCGCCCACGTCGGGGTGGTCGCGTAACCAGGACACAGCCTCGAACAGAACTGCTGTGTCAGAATCCGCGAGCCGGTAGGTGGCCTTCAAGGTTGCAGGGGTCAGAGTCGCACCGACGGCGGCGAGTGCCGCGGCGAGGGAGCGGGCCCGATCGATGTCGACGGCCAGGGGGCTCGCTTGGGCTCGGGCCACGAGTTCGATAGCAGCGGCGGTAGTTTCGGCTACGAGCATCGCCGGGAACTCATCAGCTACACCGCGGATCGTCACCGGTTTGCGGATGATCTGGACCCGTTCGATTCCACTGATGACTTGTGTCTCGAATAGGCGCCAGGCCACATGCCATTCGTGCCAGCGGTCGTACCCGATCTGCCCGACTCTTTTCCCCGTCGACAGGCCAGGGCGAAGCGGCACCGAAAAGGTCAGGGGGGCACTGATACCGTGCTCGGCGCACACAGCGTCAGCCCACTTCTGGTCGATTCTGCGGCAAACCGAGTCAACGGCCTCCTGCACTGTCACCAGACGGGCGGTCACTCCTGCTCCTCAGGCACGCCGATAATGGGTTTGGCCCACGAGCGGCTCTGGGTGTCCTTGAGCACCAGATACTCGGCCTCGACATGCGGTTCGATGGCGCTGTTCTTGTCGTTGGGGGCGCCGATAATGAGCTGGAATCCGAGGCCACGCCAGGCACCGATGGCGCGACCGGTGTAGCGGGCGTCGGCCTTGATGAGCGCTTCGTCGAGAAAGACTGGAGCGTAGCGGGGTCGTTCAGCACCCGCATCGCCCAGCTGATAACGCAGGGCCGAGCCGACGATGAAGGCCACCAGTTCCTGGGACTCGCCGCCGGATTTCTCTCCGATGTGGTCGTAGAGCGCGACGTGTTCGTTTGCGGCGTTGCGCTTTTCGGCGCTGATGCGGATGTGGTTGCGCACGTCGATCAGGTCGGCGAAGTCCGGGGCCGTGCGTCGGATGCGGTCGATCACCTTGGCCATCCGGCCGTAGGCACGCTCGCGTTCGGTGTCGGTGCCGGCCTGGTCGATCAGGCGGCGGACATCACGCAGCTCCTTGCGGAAGCGAGCGCGAACGGTCGAGTGGCTTTCTTGTGGGTCGATCTGCAGTCGATGGTCATCATCGGAGAAGGCCAGGTCGGCGAGGATGCGGTTGACCGGTTCGATCCGGTCGCGGATCTCCCGGATGGCCGTGGCGAGTTCGCTGTCGAGGCTGGTGAGGTCGTTGCCCGACAGTTTCAGCAGGCTGTCGCGCCATTGGCTTTCCAGCTCGTGCAGTCGGCTGGTCTCCAGGTCGGTGAGCAGGCGTTCGAAATCATCGTAGGAGGCATCAGGGTCGGTACCGAGGTTCGGGTTCGGCCAGCGTTCGACGAATGTCGAAAACGTTTCGGACAGTGCGTTTTTGGCGCTGGCGATCGCGTTCGTCGCCGTCAGTCGATCGGTGGCGAGCCGATCGGTCACACGGTGGGTGGCGGCATCGAATAGCTTGAGGGCCTCGTCGGCTGGGACATCGCCAGTGATTCCCGTACCGAACAATGCGGTGAGATAGTCGCGATGCTCCGCGGTGATCTCGCGACCAGACTGGCGGGCGGTGTCGAGTTCCTCTTGGGCGTCGGCTGCGTCGGCGGTGGTTGTTTTCCAAGCGTCGTCGAGGCCTTCCCTTTTCAGCTTGGCCCGGACCGCTTTCTCGGCGAGGTCCTTCACCTTGGCCTTTAGCGCATTCAATTGCGCTTGCAGCCGGTCGATTTCGGGGTTGTTAGAGTGAACCTCGTCGATGATTTTTGTCCATCGGTCCCGTTCGGCCGAGACGGAGTCGACATCGACTTGATCCCAGGACAGTTCGGTTACAGTACGGTAGGCGCTGCGGCGGTCTTCGAAGGAGTCGAGGGCGTCCTGCGCGTCTTTCAATCGCTTGTCTGCGGTGGTCTCGTGTTTCTCGGCGTCGCGAATCTGTTCATCGAGGCCCCTCAGCAGCCGGTCGTTGGTGAAGCCGAGGACGTTGGCCCGTCCCTGGCCGCCGTGCGCACCGCGTGTGCCGTCCGAGATCTGACCGGTGATCGTGAGTGCCTTGGGATGCTGTGGCAGCAGACGGGGGTTTTCGACGCAGACATAGTCGAACCGGTTGACGAGTTCGCTTTTGAGCCAGGCCGTGAACGGCGAGGGACGATAGTCGAGGCGGCCGGGCAGCTTGCGATCGTCGAGCCCGATCTCGTCCCGCAATCCGGTCCGCACGCCCTCGAACTGGATGCGCCTAACGGTGCGCACGGTGTTGATCTTTTCGCGAAACGTGTTCAGGTGTGCGATGTCGATCAGCATCTTGGTGGCGAACCCGCCCAGGGCGAGGTTGAACGCTTCGCGCCACGGCTCGAATACGGTATGCACCTCGATCAGTTCACCGACGAACGGCAGATCATCCAGCGTGAGACCAGCGGCCTCCGCGAGCGCCGCGCGCGCTCGATGCAACTCGGTGGGGATATTGCCCCGGCGAGCCGCGACGGCCTTGCGCTCGGCACGTAACTCCACCAGTCCGTGCTTCACGGTCGTCTGGTGCGCCTTAGCTTCGGCGAAGTTGTTCTGAGCGGTTTGCCTGGATATCTTGTCATCGAGCAATCGGCGTGCGGTTATGACCAACGCAGCGAAATCCTCTTCGCCGGCTACCTCGGCGTCCAGGACATGCAACGCTTTGTCGAGTCGTGTGCGCGCCCGTCTGACCTCGTCGAGTCGCTTGTCCACCTCGCGAAGCGCGCCATGGGCTCTGTCCAACCTGTCGCCGCCGGAAGCACGCAGAGTCTCTGCTACTCCATCCAATTCGGATTTGGCCGCATCGGCGAGAGCCGACTGCGCATCTACTTCTCGGTCGGCTCCCTCGCGACGTTGCCGTAGGTCTTCCTTGGCAGCGCGCAGCAACTCGACTCGTCGTTCGTGCCGCCACAACCACGCTGGCGACGAGGAGTCGGTGAACGATCCGATGACCTCGATCATGCGCACGCGCTCGCGCGCGTCGTGGATTGTGCTGCAATGCTCCCGGATCGGGGTCAGAGCCCTGACCTGCTGGCGCGCGGTGGTCATCTGTTTGCGCGTGCTGGACAGTTCGTCGAACTGCTTGACCACCTCATCAGCGGTGGACAGGGTGGAGGGTTCCTCGAGAACCATCGTTTTGTACAACGCATCGACGGTAGTGATCTGCTGTCCTGCCTGAATCCGGCCCAGCAGCGCGACTGCTTTGTTTCCGTCACCGGCGGCGCCGATCCCGAGGGCGGTGTGCAGCCGTGCGGTGTACTCCAGATCTGTGGGGTGGCAGGTAAGTCCGAGTGCTTTCACTGCGGGCTCGGCGAGCCGCTTGTTCGCCGGTCCCGCCAGCGTGCGTAGGTCGAAGGGTCCGTCGCAGGTGGCTCGTACCTTGACGAGGTCGTCGAGGGAGCGGGCCGACGACGGCACATACCATGCCCGCACAGCAGTGAACTGTGCACTGGACCGATCCACCCATGTCATCGCGATCGCCGACCAGGTGTCCCGGCCGTCGCCGCGCAGAACCCGGGCCTTCGTCTCGCCGCCAGTACGGGATTCATCGAGTTTTCCCCGCGCATACGACAGGATGTTGCGCTGATCCTTGCCACGCGGCCGACCGACGACACCACCATTGGAGGCTCCGTTGAACGGCATCGTGTGCGGCATGATCAACGCGATATAGGAGTCCATCAGAGTCGATTTGCCCGATCCGGACTCACCGCACAGCAGGGTCGCGCCGGGCGCGAACCGCACACGATGATGCCCGTCGTACCCGCCCCAGTTGACCAGCTGCAGATCCCGCGCCACCCACTGCTCGCCGCGGGACGCCTCGGGGATCAGCCCGAACAGCGTGTCGATCATATTCATGACGCGATATCTCCCGTGGCGTCGTCGACCATGTGGCCTGGGCCGTCGTTGCGTTCACGCAACCACTGACTCAGCTCACTGAGTTTCTCCGTGCTCATCACGACCTCCACCAGCGGCGTGATCCGGTACCGGCCCGAGGTTTCCTCCTCGATCAACCCCTCCTTGGCCAACCGCGTCACCGCGCTGCGGATCTCTTGCTGCCCTCGTGCCAGGTTGGTGTCATCAGGATCGAAGTAGGTCAGCACCGTTTGCTCGAGCTCTTCGATATCGACGCGCGCCGACATCTCACCCGCGACCCGTTCCTGCTGGAATACCGTGCGCAGGTGGACCAGTACCAGCGTCTCGGCGCGGTTGTAGGGGTCGTCTCTCAACAGGATCGGCACATCGAGTTCCGCTGATCGCACCTGCTGCTTGTGGGCGATGCCGCGCTCGTGATCGATCACGAGCCGGACGAACATGTCGTGTAGCCGCGACTCGATGAGTTGCTGGTTCTCCAGTAGCGTTCGCCACTGCGTCGGATTCTTGTCGGCCAGCAGGAACCGGCGCTGCAGCAGTCTCACCAGCACCCGCCGCACCTGCGCGTCCAGCGTGCCCGTGTCGCCGGCGAACAACTCGGTCGGGTCTTCCTCCATCGACACCGGGTCGATGAACCCAGTGTCCTCCGTCTCCGACCACGAGCTGCCGTCGGCATTCGTCTCACTCATCCGCCGCCCCCTCCCTCGCCGCCGCGACCACGCCACCGAACGCGAATCGCCGCCGAGTTTGATCCGGTCGGACCGCCTCGACGGTGACAACCTCTCCAGTTTCGGTCATACCAGCGCGATGCGCGAGCTCGAGCAGACCGAGCAAATCGACTGGGCGGCGGATTTTTTCGGGTGCCGCACCGAACGCAGCCGCGATTTCGATGGTGTCCGTTTCGGCGGCTAACCGTGCTAGATGCTCATCCAGCGCCGCGTAATTCGGGCCGCCCCATGCCCGGGTATCGTTGTCCGGCAACATGTCCGGGTTCCACTCGGCCAGCGGTGCGGGCGCCTGGAATGGGCGTAGATTGCTCACCGATTGACGCAGATGCTCGACGCTGGCGGTTGGTAGGCGGCGCAGGGGCTCGATTGGCTCACCGCGCCGGGAGCCGGGCATCCATCGTTGAAAGCCGGTCATCACCTCACGGAGCAACTCGTCCACTTGCCGGTCCCGCATCGGATCATGGTTGCGCACCTGGGTCGTGATCACGTGCGACGCTTGCCGCTGCGCTGTCAGCACCTCCTTGACGCCTCGTTCGATCCGGCGTGCGATATCGGTGAACTCCCGCCGCTGCGGTTCGGTCAACTGCACGGTGAACCGATGCCGCAGCACCGTGCGCAACCTGCTCGACAAATCATCGATCTGCTCTGGATCGCCGATCAACCGCAGCGCCCCTGCGAACGCCCGCCCTTCGGGCGTTGCGTCCATGATCTGCTGTCCTTGTTCGAGGTATTCACGCAACACCTCCCCCGTCGGCCGGACATCCTGCCGAAGATCAGCAACCACGTCCCGCTGCATGGCCTTGATCGACTCCGCCACGCGGGCAAAGTCTGCTGGCAGCTCCCGCGCCAAATGCAGAACGTTTTCCGTCTCCTCCACCAGCCGCTCATCATCGATCGACTCGACAGGGCCACCAGCCTCGAGCCGCCGCAACTCCTGTTGCCGTTCCTGGATCTCCCCTCTCAGACGGGCGATCCGCGCCGTCACATCCGGGTCGGCGTCCTGCGCCAGCCGCTCAACTGCTTCCAACAGCGTCCGGACCCGCGACTCCGACACCCGTGTCCGCGAACCTCCCACCCGGCCCGCAACTTCCAATGCGCCCACGCCGTGCGCAGACAGCCGATACACCTCGACCTCGTTGTCCAGCACCTGGCGCACGAGCCACCCAGCGTTCACCCACTGACGGCACAGATCACGCGCGCTGCCCACCGGCAACGGCAACTGGTCTTCCTCGCCGTATCCCACTGCCCGCAACTGGTTCAACGCATCGCTGATCTCCGCATGCGCGTCCGCCACGGCCACCGTGGAACGCTCGACCGTGAACACTGTCGCCAACATGGTCACCACAAACGGCGCATACGTCTGATGGAGCAAATCGAGCATCGGGGTCTTGAACGCCCGAAGAGCCCCCTGATACGCACCCTCTACGCCTGCAATACTCATCGGCGCCAGAGTACGTCGGGTGACCGACACACAAGCCAGAAATATAAGGCGCTCAGTACCTCTGAGCCACGGGATCCATAGCGGCTCCGCGCCCACCACCTCACGCAACGCTGAGTCCGTAGAGGGCGTCACGCCAGTAGCCATAGACATCGGTCGCGGAGTCGACATTACCCTGCAGGGGGCTGGTCAGACAGGGACCGGTCAACCGCACCGCGGGTCACTGGCTGAAGGCTTCACCGTCCTGCCTACATCCCGGCATCCACGACACGTCGATCGAGTGTCTTCTCGCCGAGATGACAGACAGAATCGCCCCCACCTCCAGATTGACCAGCCAACGTTGCGGATACTGGGCCTCGTCCAGACACCTCCCGGTCACCAGTCGAATACCAACACTCGCGCGGTCGTTGTGCAGCAATCATGAAACACCCACCAGCGCGACGACTTCCGGCCGGGCGTACACTTGATTGCCCGGATCTCCCGCTGCCACGCGGTAATCCAGAAATCATCTGCACCCTTGCGCAGCCCATCTACCGCGACATGAGTCCCTCGCACCACCCGCTGGCACCACAGATTTTCGGCGGCTTCGCCGTCACCGTGTAGGCCGACAAATGGAGCGTGCCCCTCGTCTTGGACGGTCACCATCTCAAGGCCGTCGACTCACGCCTGCAACGTGACCACCTGTACGAGCTGCGCCCGCGTCGTGTCCATGGCTCCGATCACCAAAACCTGTTCTGCCGCAAATCCGTTCACACTCCATTTCCGCCGATCGAGTCCCTCCGGGGCACCTCGGCCGGCTCGGACAATCCACTCGACGTCGAGCCCTCCGCCGCAGTACGACGCCGGAGGGGGATGATTCGCTATGTGAGGGCCTGCGGACAATATGTCGGTGCCCTGGCCCGCAATGGTCATCGAGATCCCGAAGGAGCCCCGTGACGACCGTCCGCATATCCCTCCCAGAGCTGGAGCAATACCTCGGCAGAGCCGCTGACCTGCTACGCGGCAGCATCGATCAGGCCGATTTCAAGGCCTACATCTTTCCGCTGATGTTCTTCAAGCGGATCAGCGATGTGTATCTGGAGGAGTTCGCCGAGGCGCTGGAGGAGTCGGGAGGGGACCATGAGTTCGCCGCCTTCGCGGAGAATCACCGGTTCTCGATCCCGGAGGGCAGCCTGTGGGAGGACGTGCGCAGCCGCACCGAGAACATCGGCAATATGTTGCAGACGGCGTTCCGGGAGATCGAGAAGGCCAACCCGGAGACGCTCTACGGTATCTTCGGCGGCGCGAACTGGACCAACAAGGACAAACTGCCCAACCGCAAGCTCGCGGACCTGATCGAGCACTTCTCCACCAAGACGCTGTCTAATGCGGCAGTGCCGCCGGATGTCTTCGGCAACGCCTACGAGTACCTGATCAAACGGTTCGCCGACCAGTCGAACAAGAAGGCCGGCGAGTACTACACCCCACGTTCGGTGGTGGCTCTGCTGATCAACATCCTGAACCCGGTGGAAGGCGAGACGGTCTACGACCCGGCCTGCGGAACCGGCGGTATGTTGATCGAGGTCATCGAGCATGTGAAAGCTACCGGCGGTAGCCCGAAAACGCTGTGGGGCAGACTCTATGGTCAGGAAAAGGTGCTCACCACCTCAGCAATCGCTCGGATGAACCTACTGCTGCACGGCATCGAGGACTTCAAGATCATCCGCGAGGACACGCTGCGCGAACCCGCGTTCTTCTCCGGTAACCGGCTCGCCCGATTCGACTGTGTCGTGGCCAATCCGCCCTTCTCCCTGAAAAATTGGGGAGAAGGGGAGTGGGTCACCGATCGGTGGGGTCGCAACAACCTCGGTGGTACACCGCCGAAAGGGTACGCCGACTGGGCATGGGTGCAGCACATGCTAACCTCCGCAGCCTCCCGGACTGGGCGGGTGGCGGTCGTTCTGCCGCAGGGCGCACTGTTCCGCCAGGGCGCCGAGGCGGAGATCCGCACGCACATCCTCGAATCCGACGCGGTCGACGCCGTCATCGGCCTGGCACCGAAACTGTTCTACGGCACCGATCTTGCCGCTTGCGTACTTGTTCTGCGCCGCGGGAAGAAGCGCGAGGAGCAGAACAAGGTCCTGTTCATCAACGGTGAGACGCTGTTCAAGCGCGGACGCAACCAGAACACCCTTGAGCCCGAGCACGCCGAACAGATCCTTGGTGCATACGAAACCTTCAGCGATATCGACGGTCTCGCGCGCGTGGTCGACCTCGAGGAGATCGCCGCCAACGGGTACAACCTCAACATCCCGCTGTACGTCGCGCCCGCCGACACCAAGGAGAAGGTAACGTTGGACGAAGCATTGGCGAATCTCGAAGCAGCCCAGGCGAAAGCCGCGCAGACGCGTGCCGCCCTGGAATCCGAATTGGCGAAGTGGGGATTGGGGGCATCGGCATGACGGCACGTATCAGCCAGCGGGAACTGGAGTCGTACCTGTGGGGCGCGGCCATCGTGCTGCGCGGCCTCATCGACGCGGGCGATTACAAGCAGTACATTTTCCCGCTGGTCTTCCTCAAGCGAATCTCTGACGTCTACGACGAAGAGCATGCGGCCGCCGCGAAAATCTACGGCGACGACGAGCTCGCGGATCTTCCCGAAAACCACCGCTTCGCCATCCCTGACGGCTGCCACTGGAACGACATCCGTTTCGTGACAAGCAATATCGGCGCGAAGATCCTGTACGCCATGCGGGAGATCGAATCCGCGAACCCGGACACCCTGCCCGGCGTCTTCGGCGACGGCAACTGGGGCAACAAGAACCTCCTGCCCGACTCCACCCTGGCGGACCTGATAGAACACTTCTCCACCCGCACCCTGACCATCGCCAACCTCCCCGAAGACGAGCTCGGCAACGGGTACGAATACCTGATCAAGAAGTTCGCCGACGACTCCGGCCACACCGCCCAGGAGTTCTACACCAACCGCACCCTCGTCCACCTCATGACGATGATGCTGGAACCCCAACCGGGCGAATCGGTATACGACCCGACCTGCGGCACCGGGGGCATGCTCATCTCGACTGTCGCCGAGGTGAAGCGCCAGGGCAAGGAGTGGCGCAACCTGCATCTGTACGGCCAGGAACTCAACTACGGCACCTCAGCCATCGCGCGGATGAACCTGTTCCTGCATGGCGTGACGGATGGACATATCGCTCACGGAGATACGTTGTCGCAGCCAGCGTTTCACGACGCGTCAGGACGGTTGCAGACCTTCGATGTGGTCCTCGCCAACCCGCCGTATTCGATCAAAGCGTGGAATCGGACGGCATTCGCCAGCGACCCATACGGCCGGAAGCTCTGGGGGCTGCCGCCGCAAGGTCGTGCCGACTATGCGTTCTTTCAGCACATAGCAGCGAGCCTCGATCCCGAGACCGGCCGCGCCGCAATCCTTTTCCCGCACGGCGTACTGTTCCGGCGCGATGAAGCGGCCATGCGCGAAGCCCTCGTGAAGTCCGACCTCATCGAATCCATCCTCGGACTGAGTGAAGGATTGTTCTACAACTCGCCGATGCCTGCGACAGTGGTGGTTCTACGCACAAGCAAACCGTCGGAGCGTAAGAACAAGATCTTGTTCATCAACGCCGAAAAAGAGGTTTCACGAGAAATGGGGCAGTCCTTTCTTCGCGATTCTCATCAGAGCAAGATTCTCGATGCTTACCGAAGGTTCGAGGCGCAGGATAGTTTCACCGCCGTTGCGACACTGGACCAGATCGCTGCCAGCGGATACAGCCTTGAGATTTCGAGGTACGTTGATGCCGCCAAATCCAGTTCTCCAGAAGAACACGTCGACTTGCTGGAGGTTCTCAACCAATGGCGAACAGCTGCCGGCGCAGCTGACCGAGCGGTAACAGATGTTTTGACGGTACTTCGATCGGGGATTTCGGCGTGACGACTCTGAATCTCGATAAATCGAAGTGGAAGCGTGTAAGCCTCGGGGAGGTTGTCCGACACGTTACCGACCGCGTGGATGCTGAAACTTCCGGACTCGAGCGCTTCCTTGCCGGGGAGCACATCCCCAGCAATAGTCTATCGATTACCAATTGGGGAGTAGTCGGACGAGACCCGATCGGACCGATGTTCTACAAGCGGTTCAAGCCTGGGCACGTGCTATACGTTTCCCGTCGCACGTACCTTCGCAAAGTGGCAGTGCCGGACTTTATGGGTATCACCGGCGAGAAAACTTTCGTCCTTGAAGCGATCAACCCCGATATTCTTCTTCAAGAGTTTCTGCCCTTCGTGCTTTCAGCAGAGGTATTTCATTCTTATGCCATTAAGAACTCTCGAGGATCGGTCAACCCTTACCTTAATTGGGGCGAACTCGCCAGGTACGAGTTCGAACTTCCACCCCTGAATGAGCAGAGGCGTATCGCTGAACTGCTGTGGGCGACAGAGCGTCACAGTGTAAATCTAACTGAATCCGTAGCACAGATCGCGGCGGGCAAGTCTTTGTTCTTTGCTGAACTGATGGAATATGGAACTCGGGAGCGCGGATGGCCATCTGAGCCTGTGACTGCGGTCGTTACGTCTGGACCTACGAACGGAAAGTCGGCAACAGCCAACACCGAACAACTAGGTGTCCCAACTCTGAGTATAAGCGCAATTCGTGACGGCCACGTCCACGGGGGTGAATCTGTGAAGTGGATTGAGGTCGCCCCTCCTGCCGTCGCCGCATTCCAGCTTGAGCGCAATGATTTTCTAATTGTGCGCGGTAATGGGAATCGGACTTCAACTGGTCGAGGCGGGCTGGTCACCGACGGTTTGCCAGAGGGTTGTATTTACCCAGATCTCCTTATTCGCCTGAAATTCGACGAGTCGCGCGTGATGCCAGCATTCGCTTCCGAACAATGGAATAGCGCCAGTGTTCATACCGCGTTGCTCAGAAAGGCCAAGTCCACCAATGGTATATGGAAGATCAACGGCAAAGACATAAAGACGCATCGACTTGTCATACCGCCTGTTTCAGACCAGGTGGCGATACTCGAAAACCTAGCCACCTTTGACGCTGCGCTCCAATCTGCCCGGATGGAGTTAGCGGCTCTTGACGCGCTGCGTGCGCGTGCTCTCGATGAGGTTTCCGGAGTTAACTAATGGCCCAGTTCAACGAAGCCAACACCGTCCGCGACTTGATCCGAGACATCGTGGAATCGCCACACGTCCAATTCGTGCCCGGCTCCGAACTCCCGCGGCGCACTGATGAAGTGATGCTCGAGAGCCGGGTCAACGAGGCCCTGATCAACCTCAATCCCGAGGTCGACGACTCCAAGGCAGAGCAGGTGCTATACCACCTCCGCGCCATCCTCGTCTCCGCACGTAAGAGCGGGCATCCGGTGGTCGCCAATGAGGAGTTCATGGCGTGGCTGACCGGGCAGAAGTCGATGCCGTTCGGGCCGAACGGAGAGCATACGACGGTTCGGCTGATCAATTTCGACGACCCCGATGATGACTCGTCCAATCAGTGGATCATCTCGACTGAGGTCATCTTCAGGAAGGGGCGGGCCGAGAAGCGCTTCGATCTGGTGTTGTGGTGCAACGGTTTTCCGCTCGTCCTCGGCGAGGCGAAGTCGCCGACCCGATCGGCCTACACGTGGATCGACGGGGCTGCACAGGTCCATGGCGATTACGAACAGACGGTGCCGCAGTTCTTCGTCCCCAACGTGTTCTCCTTCGCGAGTGAAGGGAAGGACTTCCACTACGGCACCGTGGGAATGCCGATCGAACTGTGGGGGCCGTGGCGCGAGGAGGTGATCGACGAGGATGCTCCGGCCAGGTTCGGGCTGGTCGCGGTAAGGGAGGCGGCTGAGGGGGTATTGAAACCCGCTGCGGTACTAGACTTTCTGCAGTTCTTTACCCTCTACGCGACCGATAAGCAGCACCGCAAGATCAAGATCATCGCTCGGTTCCAGCAGTTCCAGGCGACCAATCTCATTGTCGAACGCGTGTTGCGTAGCACGATCAAGCAGGGCCTGATCTGGCATTTCCAGGGATCGGGAAAGTCGTTGCTGATGGTTTTCACCGCGCTCAAGTTGCGCGCGATGGCCGCATTGACCAATCCGACGATCCTGATCGTGGTCGACCGCATCGATCTCGACACCCAGATCACCGGGACCTTCAACGCAGCCGATGTGCCGGGCCTCGAATCGGCGGACTCCCGCGCCGACCTGCACACCATGCTGAGCGGAGGTGCCCGCCGGATTATCATCACCACGGTGCAAAAATTCGGTGAGGCGCCAGGTGTTCTGGACACTCGCCACAACATCATCGTGATGGTCGACGAGGCGCACCGGTCGCAGGAGGGCGACTACGGCCAGAAGATGCGCGAGGCGCTGCCGAACGCCTTCCTGTTCGGCCTGACCGGTACGCCGATCAACAAGCGCGACCGCAACACCTTTATGTGGTTCGGGTCGCCCGAGGATGAGGGCGGCTACCTGTCGCGCTATTCCTTCCACGACTCGATCCGTGACGGGGCGACGCTCCCACTGCATTTCGAGCCGCGACTGTCGGAGATCCACATCGATCAGGAGGATATCGACGCCGCCTTCGAGGAACTGGTCGCCGACCGTGGTCTGTCGGAGCAGGAGAAGATCACCCTCTCGCAGAAGGCGGCGTCGATCGAGGTGTTGATCAAGAGTCCGTCGCGAATCGCGAAGATCGCCGCCGATATCGCCGAGCACTTTCGCACGAAGGTCGAGCCGTCGGGATTCAAGGCGCAGGTGGTTGCCTACGACAAGGCGTGCTGCGTTGCCTACAAGGCCGAACTCGACAAATATCTGGGTCCGGATGCGTCGACGATCGTCATGTCGAAAGCCCGTGGCGACTCCAATGACTGGGCGCAATGGACGCCCACCGCAGACCAACTCGAGCAAATTCTCACTCGGTTCAACGATCCCGCCGATCCGCTGAAGATCATCATCGTCACCGCCAAGCTTCTCACCGGGTTCGACGCACCGATCCTGTACTGCCAGTATCTCGACCGGCCGCTGAAGGAGCACACACTGCTGCAGGCCATCACTCGCACCAACCGGGTGTATCCGCCTGCCAAGACACACGGTCTGATCGTCGACTACCTCGGTATTTTCGACGACGTCGCCAAATCGCTGGCCTTCGACGAGAAGGCGGTGGAGCGGGTCGTGTCGAATATCGAGGAATTGAAGAATGAGCTTGCGCCGGCCATCGCGACGGCACTGGCCTTCTTCCCGGCGGTCGATCGAACAGTCGGCGGGTACGAAGGTCTCGTCCAGGCTCAGTCCGCGATCGCGGACGATGACACCAAAGACGCGTTCCGCCGGGCTTACAGCATCGTCTCCCAGTTGTGGGAGGCACTGAGCCCCGATCCGATCCTTACTTCCTTCCGCGACGATTACCGTTGGCTCACAGATGTATACGAGTCGGTGCGGCCGTCCGACATCACCGGCCGTCTGGTGTGGCATGCGCTCGGGGCCAAAACCATCGATCTCATCAACGAGCATGTACGGGTCGAGATTCCGCAGAGCTCCGAGGAGATCGTGCTTGACGCGGCGACCATCGAAGATCTGATGCAGGGCAAAGGGCCCGATGTGCCGAGGGAGGAGATCGAGAAGCAGGTCACCGCACGTATCGCGCGTCACCTCACCAACCCGGTCTTCGTCGAACTTGGTCAGCGTCTCAACGCGCTGCGCGAAAAATACGCCGGGATCCAGCAATCCAGCCTCGAGTTTTTGCGTGATCTGCTGGAGTTGGCCCGCGACACGGTAGCGGCGGAAAAGGCTGCCGAGCAGGTCCCGCGCGAGGAGCAGGGGCAGGCAGCGCTGACCGAACTGTTCGAGGCGCTGGAAACCGACGAGACACCCATCATTGTCGGCAATGTGGTGAGCCGGATCGACGAAGTGGTGCGGGGTGTCCGCTTCGACGGCTGGCAGGACACGATCCAAGGCGACAAGCAGGTTCGTCAGGTACTGCGCCAAGCCCTGTACATACAGTTCAAGATTCGGGACAGCGGTGTGTTCGAGAAGGCACTCGGTTACGTTCGCGAATACTACTGACGGTGTGTTCCAGCGTATTGGATAAACATGGAGGAGAGGAGGAGAGCACGTACACCCGGCGACCCGTTCCCAATGTAAATGAATGGGAATAATCTGTCTTCGTGCCGTCTGGGATCATTTTGTGCCGCATTCTGCAGGGTGAAGGTGAAGTCACCCGGCGGCAGTCCGCGCGGCACCCGAGTCACGTCAGCACCCGAGCCGGTGGGAATGGTGATGGCAGTCATGCTCCTATCCGGTGCTGGGTGAGGTGAGCCATGACCACCTGGTTCGCTTGCCAGCCGTCAGGGAATTTCGCCGGCACCGAGAGGTGGATCGGCTCGGTTGACGGGTGGCTGTCCAGTAGGTCGGTGATTCCTGCTCGGCCAACGACGATGCAGGCCTGGCGATGCCGAGAGGTCAAAACGCACAACCGGCCGGACTCGAGGTGGAATGAGGTCGCATCACGTCTGCCTGACAGCGGGTGCATCACGATGACGACCTCGTACTCGCGCCCCTGAAGCCGGTTGGCGTTGTCGACGGTGATCTCTCGGGCAGCGGGGTTGTTGGATCGACTCAGCGCGGCTCGGATGAGGTCGGCTTGGTCGCGGTGCGCCACTCCGATCGCGATGTCGGTGGCCTGGAGCTCGCGACCGTCAGGCTCGCGTTCGCAGTATCCGGTGGGGCCACGGTCGAGCAATCTGGTGGCGAGCTGTGCCACGGATTGGACTGTCTCACCGTCTGTTCGGGGGACATGTCGGCGGGGAAGTTCATGGTAGGCCCAGCCTGTTGCAGCCGCCATCTCGAGTGTCTCGTCGAGTGCGCTGGAGCCGAAGCTCCTGGTTCGGAACTGTAGGGATCGTGTGCGTTCTGTCGTGCCGGAGGTGAATTCGACCCGTGGATAGAATGCTTCCTGGATCGTGGGCGAAGCGGACACTGGGAGGCGCCACGACACCGGCAGCGTGTGCACGGGAGTGTGTGGATTGTGCTGCAGCATGACGCTGACGCCGTTCTTGGTCGGGTCGTGCGGCAGGCCTGTCCACCGCTCTGTTTCCGCGATGGTGAACGGATCAAGCTGCCCGGGGTCGCCCACGAACAGTCCTCGATCGAACCGTTCGACAATCTGCAGGAGTTTGTCGGAGCGCATCTGGTACGCCTCATCCAGGATGGCCCAACCGAACTGGCCGTCGCGAACCACCGCCCACTTGGCGGACGTGCCGACGACGATTCGGCACGCGGACAGGGCAGCGAGGCTCGTATCGATGGTGCAGGCACCTGCAGTCTCGGGCGATGGCCGGTACTCGCCGCCGCTGAGTCTGCCGATCGGAATTCCTGGGTTTGCTCGAGCCAGACGAAGGATGAGGTCGTCGACCTGGTTGTTGGTCTGTGCCACGACCATCGGACGTTCGTTTCCGGCAACGAGCTCGCCCGCAGCGCGTACGACGAGCGTGCTCTTGCCGGCTCCGGGTGGTGAGTCAACCACGACTGCCCGGTGATCAGAGTTGGCTAGATCGGTCATGATTCGGTCCGTGACCGCTGCAGCCCGTGTAGCAGGATCGGCGTCGATCAGGTCCTCAGTCGTCATCGCCCCACTCCTCTGTGTTCGCTGTGATGGAATTCGAGATGTCGAGATCGGGAGCCGTCGTGTCGGTGTGTGTCCACAGCGCGGTCTCAGCAGATGGGAATTGGGGTATGGGTCGCCAGCCTGGATCCGGGAGGTAGGCGACGGTCTGGCCGACCTCGGGGACCGACCCGAACTTCGGTTTGGCAGGCGTGCCCATGCCGCCGACGACTTCGACGGTGACGAGGCTGAAGTCGGCGTTGAGTTCTGTTGTGATGATCTTGGCCTTGTGGCCGTCCGGCATGGTGGGGCTGATCAACTGGGTTTCATCTGTGAGTCGGGTGGGATCGAGAGTCCGGATGATGAAGCGAGGCCGCAAAATCCGACGATTGTTGTCGCTGATGACGACTCGGTTAGGTTCTGCAGCTTCAACGATTCCGGCGAACGCTTCGCCGATGCTTCGTCGGTCGGCGAGTACGAAGGGGTCGTCGAAGGCCTTGTCAGCTTCGAACTCTTCGATGGCCCGTTCATGTCGGCTGAGTCGTCTTGCAGCTCCTACTGCGCTGTCTCGTGCACGCTGGGGCAGGGCGGTACCAGCGTCCTGGTAGTCGGAGAAGGCCGTGAACGTTGCGCAGTCCGATTCGAAACGCTTTGCCGCGCTCGGCGCCTCGGGGACACTGCTCAGTTGAGCGACCGCGTCCCACATCGTTCGCCACGTTGGTTTGATCTGTTCGCCGATGAGGTCCTGAAGTTCCTGCCGCGCGGCGTTGATGGCATCCACATTTCCGGACTGCCGCGTGGTATCGAAGTTCCGGATCGCCGGCTGCAGCTGTCGATTATCGAATTCCGGAGACGTCGACGGTCCGGCGGGTGGGCAGATGACCGGGTTTTCGGCGTCGAGAAGGGCCTGCTCGACACTGACGTTCTGAGGTGGGGCGATCCAAGCCATGACGGAAGCCAGGTTTTGGTCCTCGAAGGTGCTCTGACCAGTGGCCCAGTGTTCAGTAAGAAGATCGGTGATGGCCAGTAGCATCGAGGTTCCGGCCTGCTCCGCGGAGTCGGTCAGGGCTGTAAGCCATGTGCCCAGCTCAGGCACGACCGCGGGTACTGGATAGTCGCCGGTTGTCTTGCGGAAGCGGCAGGTACGCCCCAGATCCTTCAGCGCCTGGATCCCACCACGGTTGGGCACCAGAATCTGCGGGGCGGTAACGAACTGAGATCGCGACCCGCCGCCTTTCGTGCGAATCTCGCGGCGGTTTGTGCGGAACCCGTTAATGTACTTCATCACGACGCTGCCGAATTCAGCAGCGAAGATGAAACGCTGATCAGGATTGCGGGGCTGACCGACGATGATCAGTCGTGCCGACCGCTTCGCGGATCCGACCATCACCGCGAGCGGTGACCCAGCCTCGCCGGCCATGACTAGCGGGATAACTACCAGTGGTTTGGCTGAAAGTCGTCGGTGGCGAAATTTCGTGATGGGCACTGCCCTCATCGATTCCATCGCTTCGAGGCGCGCCAGGGCCGAGACCTTGCTCATCGCCCGCCCCTCGTCGAGGTACCGCCGATGTCGACCAGTTCGGCGCGCAGTCGCGCCGCGTGTCGCAGCGCGACAGCTATCTCGACCTGTTCTTGGTTCGGCTCGAGTTTGCCGCGCGCGAGCCCCAATGCCATGGTCATGGTGTCAATGCCGCCCAAGGGCTCGGTGACCGCTGGTCCGAGGACATCGAGACTTCCGCAGGCCCGTGCCCGCGACCGGCAGAAGAAGGCCATTTCGCAATGGCTGAGGCAGTCCGGACGGTACGCGGCCGGCACGGAGTCGAGCGCTTCCAACAGTTCGGACTGCGGACGTTGAGGATGTCCGTCCTCGTCTTTGTCCAGGTCGAATGTCGTGCCTTCAGGCAGCAGATCGAGCTGGTTGCCGATGCGTTCGATTCGGTCGAGCTGTCGGGCGAGGTTCTTCACCTGGTTCCGCGCGTCGACAAATGCGCCGGTCGGTCGGTTGGTGAAGTTCTTCGGCCCGATGAGGACGATCTTGTCGGACACGACGTCGGGGTTGATGTCGGCAGCCGCGAGCATCGTGCGGAGCGCGAGGATGTAGGCGCATGCCTGGGTGGTCGCGGACTTCACCAGTGCGGGGTCAGCCTGTCCGTCGACGACCGGAAAGCTCTTGATCTCCACGACGTAGAACTTGTCGCCGAACTTGAACGCGACCAGGTCCGGCTCGAGGAATACGAACTGGCCGCCGACCTCCAAACGCAGTAGCGGATGGTCGTACAGGGTGCCATCTCCATCGCCCCGGGCAGCACCGACCAGCGCTTTTTCGGTCTCGCTGTGACGGACGGACGGTGTGCTGACCCCGCCGATGTCATTGAGATCCCGGTACCCGACCTGCGGAATGGGGAGGTCGAGGACGTCTCGGAGTACGCGCAGCAGTTCGGCGCATCCATTGGCCTTCACCATCTTCTCGAAGTTGTTCCCGCGGGTGATGGCGAAGATGGACTGGCCGAACTGAGTTCGGTACCCAGCATGTTCCGCGATGTCCTTCTTGTTGGAGCCGGAGGCGTCCAGGACCGACCGCAGGGTGCAGCGCGGATTGTTCTCGAGCGCGGCCAGTGACCGAGCGTTGAAGTTCAGACGGGTCGCGGACCCACGCAACGCGTCCAAACGGCTGTCAGGAGCTACCTTCACGGCAGTGTTGTTCCTTGAGGAGAAGGGGCAGAAGGGTCTATCAGGGTTGTTCCTGTGTCAGGAGTCGGCTTGCTCGAGCCGGGCCTGTCGCAGCGGTGCGCCGAACAGTTGCTGGTCGTCGTTCAGTTGCTTTCGTGCGCGTCGCGCGGACGCGGTTCTGGCCGCGTGATCGGCGTCTGAGTGAACTTCCAGTTCGGTGAGGGCCGCGTCGATCACCTGGTCCAGATCCTTGACGACGAGGCTCGCCTCCGGCGGCATCGCGTCGGGGATGTTGGTCGCGAACCGCCACAGCAAGCGCATCGCGGCGGGCGTGGGTTCCGAACCAGCTGTTCGCATCCCACGAATTGCCTCGGCGATTCGAATCGCGCCGGTAAGAAAGTTCACCCGCGGCGAGAGTGGGCCGACGATGCGTTGCTCGAGCGACCAGGTGCTGATCGTGAGCAATGCTCTGGCCGGCGACAGAAGCTCGTGGTTGAGTGCCGGGCACAGGTAGTAGGGGCGAGCGCCGGGAGCAGCACGGTAGGACCGCTCTTCGTCGCGGCGAAGACTCGACAGTTTGGCTGTCGTCAGGTCTCCAGGGAAGAACGCGTCGTGGACGTCGACGATGAGCTTCGGCGCGGCGGGTGTCTGGAGGAGCACCAACGCTCGCTGTACGTGCTCGCGAGCAGGTAGCGTCGTTGATGGGGGTTCGGCCGATGTCGGCTGGCCCGGCATGGTGGCCGACTGGGCCGGTTCGTCGGTCTCCAGCAGTGCATCCCACGCACGTTCTGTTCGGCGAAGTTGCGCTCGGAGTTCGCCGACCCGCTCCGTGTCGCCGGCGGCGGATGCATCGCGGATCGCGCGCCGCAGCTCGGCGATGCTCTTGTCCAACTCGTCCAGCGGGTTGCTCATAGCTTTGGAGACTACCAGAGTTCCAGACTTTTTCCCGACATTCTCCCGAGTGTGGTGTAGTCTCGGTGTCGCTCGACTCCACTCGACCGCGGCGGCGCATGGGATGCCCGCCCGTTACCTTCTTCGGAGAACCCCGTGACAGCACGCGTGTTCCACACCTCCGATTGGCATTTGGGGCGCCAAATCGGACGTCATCGACGCGACGCAGAGTTCGACGCCGTACTGAATGAGATCGGGAGTATCGCAGCTGATTTCGCTCCTGACTTGATCGTTCACAGCGGTGACCTATTCGACGGTCATCGACCCAGTTTGGACGACATGCGCCGTGCCGCGCTGGCACTTCGACGGCTTGGCGACATCGCACCCGTGGTAGTCGTCGCGGGCAACCACGACACCCGGCACGTGCTGTCGTTCCTGGAGTTCATGATCAGCGACCTGGGCGCCCGTACATGCACGGAATCCAGGGTGCGATTCGCGACCGACGCTCGTCCCGGCGGCCTGCTGGTCGCCGAGTATCCAGCAGCGCAAGGAGAATTGACGGTTCGGGTGGGTGGGCTGCCGTATCTGCACCCTAACCGGTTCGCCTACGACTTCTCTGACCCAGCGACGGCGACCGCGACCTACGCCGAACGGATGCGGGCCGTGCAGGCCGACGTCTACCGTTGCCTCGCTCGCGACCGTGGTCCTCGGGATGTGCTGGTGTACGCCGCGCACCTGTTCGTTGAGGGTGCGACGCCGTCGCATTCCGAGCGGAAGATCTCCATTGGGCCGGACTTCGCTTCGAGTGCAATGGGGCTGCCGGAGGTCGACTATGGCGCGCTCGGTCATATCCATAAGCCACAACGAATCGACGGGGTCGGCTTCAGCGCGCACTACGCGGGCAGTCCGCTTCAGATGGACTTCGGTGAGATAAGGGACACTAAGAGCGTGGTTCTCGCTGAGATCGCGCCTGGACGGGAACCTCGAATCGAGCTCGTGGCACTGGAGTCCGGCCGCCGCCTGGTGAGGCTCGCCGGAACGTTGGATCAGATTAGGGCGGATGCGAGTCGAGTCGGCGATGCGTGGGTGAAAGTCAGCGTCCATGCCGACAGCCCCGTACTCGGACTCTCGGAGACTCTCTCCGAGATGCTGCCCAAGGCGACGATCGTGGGGATCGACGAATACCGGCCAGGGGCCGAAAAGCAGATCATGGACAGGACCACGACTGCCGACGACCTCCCCAGTGTCGAAGAGATCCTGCGCGAGTACCTAGCAGACGGTCGCGTGGCAGGGCGAGCGCTGGACCACGTCATGGCCACTCTCGCTGACATTCAAGCCGACCCTGATCCCGCCGATGGCACGCGCTGCTGCGAGATGAGCCTGCTGGCTGCCGCGATAGACGGCCATACCCCAGAGAACATCGACCGCGCCGGCGTCCTGACAACCGGACACACGACAGATTCGGAGGCACTGCGATGAAGCCGGTCACGCTCTCCATGAAAGGGTTCCGCAGCTACCCAGAATCCGCGACCATCGACTTCGCTGGCAAGGGCTTGACCGCGGTACTTGGTGACACTGGAGCCGGGAAGAGCAGTATTCTCGAAGGGGTCACCTTCGCGCTGTTCAACAAGAGTTCGTGGGACGGCCGAGAGACGAAGCCTCTCATCGCCGACAAGGCCAGCGTCGGCAGCGTGGAACTCACCTTCATCCACGGTGGCGTCCGCTGGCGGGTGCACCGCACAATTCATGCCACCAATCCCAATGCCGGGCGACACCACCTGAAGAACCTCGATACCGGCGAAGAAGTCGACGGCGCTACGGCGGTGACCAAGCGCATCGAAGGCATCCTGCAGCTGGGCTACGACACGTTCCTTCGAGTGGGACTGCTGCCACAAGGAAAGTTCGACCAGCTTCTGACCTCGAAGGCGAGCGAGCGCAAGAGGCACCTCCGTGAGCTGTTCGGGGCGGAATCGCTGGTGAAGGTCCAGGAAACCGCCCGGGACAGGGCGACGGACCTCGCAAAGCTTCTCGCAACAGCGACGGAGAAACGCAAGGGCATGTGGCCGGATCCGGCACAGACCGCAGCGGAATACGGCTCGAAGGCCTCGGTCGCTGAAGCATTGGCGGATCAACTGGACACGACCATCGGCACGATATCCGCACTGCAGGAGACGGTTTCGGCGGCTCGTGCGGCAGCAATCGCGGCTCGGACTGCCACCGACAACCTCGCCGAAGGGATTGTTCACGAGGCGATCCCCACCCTGGACAAGCTCGGACCGATCGCCGAGAGAATAGGGCAACAACGGGCGTCGCTCGACGAGAGCGCTGCCGAGATCGACACTCGTGAGCAGAGTCTGGTCGATCAGATCCGACTGCGTGAACAGGCAGGTGAGGGCCTTAGTTCGTTGGGCAACGCCGAAGGGATCTTGGCGCGCCTCGTTGAGCGCGCTGAAGGCCATCGCCAGGAGCGGCGAAGCCTCGACGACCGCACGACGAGCCTGGCCGAGGAGTCCAGCCAAATCGCTGCCGATGAAGCCGAATTGAACAAGCGGAGCGAGAAGACTCAGCCACTCATCGACGCCGCCGACACGGCCGCCGCAGTCGGCGACGACGTGCGCAGCCGCGCCAACGAACTCCGAATGAAAGTCCGCGAGGCGCTCGAGGCGGCTTTCCATGTCGCCGAAACAACCAATGCGCGGCAGGAAGCCAACGACGAACTGGCAAGGGCCAATAAACTGTTCGCAGATCTCACGCAGGAACTCGTGGCCGCCAAGGACGCGGTCACCCTCGCGGAGGCGCGAAAAAGTGCACTGGAACTGCAGAATCGGGCCGCACTGATCGCCGCGGACATCCATCCCGGAGACGATTGCCCGGTCTGCCACCAGCAAGTACCGGATCCCTTCGAAGCGGGCGGGACCGCGACCTCGGACGAGATCCGCAAGGTCCAGACGGCGCTCGGCAAGGCCACGGCGCTGCGGGAGAAGATCAGCGACGACATCGCCGATGCCAAAGCCGCAGTCGCATCCGCTGAACGGACAGTCTCGATCAGTGCGAAGAAGCACCGTGACGCGGAGCTCGAAGCGCAACGATCCGCCGACGCGTCGTGCACGCAGCTCAATGAGTTCGCCGCCGCAGCCGGCGAAGTCGGTGGACACTTCGACGCAGCCGCATCCTGGGCGACGCTCACTGCCGCTCTTCAACTCGCCGTTCTGCCCAGCGACTCGGCACCGGACAAGACTGCGACAAACCCAATTATCGAGGCGATCGCCACATGTGAGACGGCGGTCGCAGCCGACGTCAACCTGCAGCGCGGCAGAGCGTCACAAGCCACCATCGGCATCGACGCCGACCGCAAGGCGCTAGTCGACCGACAGAAGGCCCATATTTCGCGTGTCGACGAGGTTCAACAAGCGGAGGCCCGTGAGAACGCGGCGGTCGCCCTGACCGCAGCCGAGATCAACGGCCTGCCCGTCGGTTCCCGCAACATGCTGCCGAGCGAAGTGATCGACATCACTGCTGAATCTGTTCACGAGGCAACCGCAGCAGTCGCCGCCTCGAAGGCTGAGATGGAGAGTCTGACCGAATCCCTCGAACGGGTACGCCGTGAGGCTGCTGATGTGCTCAACCAGCAGCGCCGACTGGACCAGGAAGCCAACCAACTTCTGGACAATCCGCTGTCGGACCTGCGCAATGCGCTGGGCAACTGGGCAAGAGCGTTAGGTCGCGCGGTTGACTATCTCGAGGATGGCGACTGCCTAATTCCGGATGCCCCAAAGGGCCGCGGGATAGGTGACGCACGTGAGTTCGTCGACAGACTGAACGACGCGACGGCTGCGGCCAACTCGAAGCTGACCGGTGCGAGCGCTGCTCACACTCTTGTAGCCAATAACGCCATCGCCAGTATCAAAGTCGAGGTGGAGAAACTGCCCGACATACCCGAGATCGCGGAGACGGTCGACTGGACCACGTCCCAGGCTGTTCGCCCGCTCATCGTCGCGATGGCGAATGCACGCAAGGATGCTGAACGGTTGCGTGCGGCACAAGGCGAGGCCACAGCGCAGGTACAGCAGGCAGCCGACCTCGACTTCGCGATCGCCGCCGGCCAGGCTCGCCACGCAGCCCTCGAAGTACTCAAGAAGGAATTGGTTGACGCAAAGTTCCTGGGCCACCTCACCACTCTGAACACCAAGACGCTCCTCGGAATCGCCAGTTCGCTGCTCGGGAAACTGACCGAGGACCAGTTCGGCTTCGCCCCCAACTGCGACATCGTCAGTCGCGGCAGTCAAGTAGCGCACAGCGCCAATCGACTGTCTGGAGGTGAGAAGTTCCTGGCCTCGTTGGCGTTGGCTCTCGCCCTGGCCGAACTGCATTCGCTCAGCGGGCCCCGACTCGGGTCTCTGTTCCTCGACGAGGGCTTCGCGACGCTGGACACTGAGGCATTGCATTCGGCTCTCGAAGTCTTGCGGGCTCAGACCGGTGAGGACCGCATGGTCATGGTGATCAGCCACCTGCACGCAGTCGCGGAAGCCGTCGACGATGTGCTGTGGGTCGAGCGGCCGACGGGCGGCAGCTCGACGGCACGGTGGCTCACCGTTGATGAGCGTGATGCGCTGATCAACGCCGACCTCGCCAGCGGCCTGCAGTCGCTGACGTAGCGCGCTGATCCCGCGGCGTACGGTCTTGGAGGGTTTCTAATCTGAAGTCGCCGAGGTGGCTCTGTCCGCCATCTGCGATGGCACATGTTCACGAACACCGACGGAGACACCCAACTGGCGGGTTCGATGTCCACGAATGTCGACAGCACCAAGCCTTGATCCGTCCTGCTCGTATAATGCAGCGCTGCAATCGTTTTCGAGCCAACGGCCGTCCTCGGGCCGTTGGGGTGCCGTCGACGTTCGCGAACAGCCGGGCGCATCGTTCGGTCCGATCGACGCTGGAATTCGTGAGCATGTGCCGTCCGAATTCGCGAACAAAGCCACCGAGGGTTGGCGACCTGCACTGCCCGGCCCTGTTGGAGCGAGGAACGCAACGGAACATTGTGCCGATGCAGGATCGCGCTGACGGTCGGCCTGCGATAGGGGTTGGCGTGCGTTGCTGCTGGTTTCACCCCTTAGCTCGCCGCCGCGGACGTAGGGGTCGTAGACACTGCCCGGCTCGCCCCTTGGCCCGACAGCCAACGCTCCGGCAAGAGCAGCGATCCGGGGCGGGGTGAAGAACTCGCTGCCGGATGCGCTCCTCTCGTGTGACAGCAGGTCGAGCAGATACCGGAACGAGTTGGTGCCCACGGTCGAGCAGATCTCGACTATCCGTTCGAGGTCAGCGATGTTGGCAGGTTCTACGCGCCGGAACGCCGTTTCCAATCCGGCGGGGATTGCGTGCTGGAGCATCAGCTCGTGGGTGAGGCGCTCGGGATTCTCCAGGAACTCGCCCGTGCTACCAGCGCGGTAGAATATTCTGTCCCTAATGCTGGCGGGGCTCTCGAAACGCAGCAGGAAAATCAAGCACAACAAGTACTCCAGATAGTCCGCGTGTGATCCATTGCCCCGGATCCTGGCGGCTTGGGGGCCAACGAGCTCATCGACGACCACCCGTCCGTCTTCTCTCTCGGTTGGTGTGGCCTGCTCCGGCTCCTTCGTTTCGATGTCGAGACCCGGGCGAGGACGCGGGCGCCGTAGGTGAACCGGGCGGGTTCGCCGTCCTGGAGTTCCTTGGCCGGGATCGGGCGCCTGCGAGCCATTTGATCGCTGCCGGGAGCCGCACATGGCGAGAGCCGGGTTCCGGCCGAGGGAAGTCGTCGTGCCGGGTCGACCACGTGGTAATCGTCGGCCGCCTGACGTCGGCCAAGTCGGCAAGTCGTGCGCGAGACGAACTCGTCAACGAACATGGTGTACTGCCCCTCCGCTCCGGGAACCGCGTCTCGGACCCCTGCGACCGTAGGCGGCCAACCACTAGAGGTGCAACAAGGGGGTTGTCAGACTCTGGCCATCGGCGGGTCGCGATGCGGAGGTGAGAGCAAGAGAGTCATCGAGTACTGGTGGTACTCGGCGGGGCGGATCGGTCAGGCAGAGGTGCTTCGTGCGTTGTCCTCCAGGCCGCAGTCCAGGTGGCTGAGCTGGCCTGCTGGTGGCGAGCCACACGCTAACGTCGCCTGGCTGGAGGCCGCGCTGAAAGCAACAGCGGAGCAGGGGCGGGCAGCGGTGCTGATGCCGGTATCGGCGGCGGCGTCATCGGATGAACATGAACAGTCGGTCCGCAAGGAGTTGGTGACCGGGGCGCGATGCGCGCGGTCATTCGCTTGTCGAGGGACCTGTTCCCGGTGTGGTCGGTGGATACGACGGTGTGGGTGCTGGAACATCCGCGCCGCCGAGGACCCTAACCGCGCATTGTCATGGTCGACGTATACCACGCCAGCCGCGAAGAGGCCAGGCTGGCAATCGAATTCGCCAATGCCATCCTCGAACGCCGCCTCGAGCTTTGGCTTAGTCGGCGCAGGCCGTGCAGCCCCTTGATTGTTTTCGTCAGTAGCTACCAGTCGTGGCGTAGTGGATAGTTCGAGCCGGGTGTCACCTATAGCTGTCGTCCACCTCTGGGCCGGATCGTCGCTCCGGCCTCCCGGAGCACTCTTGCCGTCCGCTTGGCCATGTGGTGCTCCGCCTTGATCTGAGTCATGGACGCGTCGGCTTCGTACTCTTCGGCCGCCCGTAATGGCGACCGCCACGGTGTTGACCCACGACACTTCCCGCTGCAGCGACGGCCAGTTGCGATCCTCAGCCGCCCCTGAGGGCGACCGCCACTGCCCGTAGTGCTCGGTGATCTCCACCATGTCCCAGTTGCGATCCTCGGCCGCCCTGAAGGCCCACCTCCTCGCGGATGGCATTCCACGCTTCGGCTTCGTAGGTGTTGCGATCCTCGGCCGCCCGTGAGGGCGACCGCCACATCCGCCACCAGTTGCCGGTGTCCAGGTGCTCGGGGTTGCGATCCTCGGTCGCCCGTGAGGGCGAGCGCCACGGTGCGTGAGCTGGGCGGATGTCGACTGGGGCCGCGCGCAGGCACTGCTTCGAGTGTGTCGAACTTGATAACTGCTGTTCGCCGGTTCGGAACCTCCCTGGGAATCTCTGTGCATTGGAGGTTTTTGCCTCCGACGCGCAAACCCGTGCGCGGGTCCTGCCGATCCGTCGCTGGTATCGGTCTTTTCGGTTGGTCGGAGTCATTATGCACGTCACGATCCCGGACACGAGCAGGACGGTCAGTGGGATCGCCGTCTCGGCGTCGACTTCCTTCGCGCTCATGATCAGCGCCGCGAGGGTGAAGATCGTTCGATGTAGTTCGGGAACGGGGGCGAAAGCATGCTGCTGTCCCTAATCCTGTGATGCGCCACGGGTTGTCGGCCCCTTGGCGTACGGTCGCTGCCTGTGCCGAATTTGCTCTGGATATGAGGGGGAGGTTTGTCGTCGGGTTTGTGGGCGCACAGTGAGAATACGGCGGGGATTCGTCACGATCTGGTCGATCATTCACGAGGCACTGCCGCGCTGGCGGCGCAGTTCGCCAGGGTGTTCGGGGCCGCGCAGGTTGCGGAGTATGTCGGCTTAGTCCATGACACGGGTAAAGGCGGCTGTTCGTGGCAGGCGGGGCTGCTGCGGGCCGGAACCTGTGGTGGGCGCGTGGTCGATGGGCAGGGCCGGAGTATTGACCATAAACTTGCCGGGACCTGGTTGGCGGCGAAAGAGGCCGGGCTGGGTCTGTTTTCGATGGCGGTTCTCGGTCATCACGGTGGGTTGAGCGATCGACCGGCACTGGCGAAGGCGCTTGGGCGTGCCGAGGGGCCGGACCGGGTCGCGGTGCAGGAGGCGGTCGCTCGGGTGGTGGCGGTGATGCCGGAGATCTTCCCGGATCCATTGCCGGAGATCCCGGTGTGGGCGCTGCCACCGGCGGATCGGTGTGTGGTGGAGTTGCTGCTGCGGATGGTTTTCAGCGCTGTGGTTGATGCCGACTTCCTCGACACAGAGCGGCATTTCACCGGGCAACGGCGACTGTCGCCGCGTCGGCTGTCGGAGTTGGCGGAAGTGTATGAACGGAACCGTCTCGAGTATCTGGCTGGCCGCCCGGCCCGTTCGGATGGTGGGGCAGCGGGGGTGGACGCTATCCGTAGCGAGGTGTACGAGCAGGCTGTTGCTGCGGCGTCGCAGCCGATCGGGGTTTTCCCGTTTCCCGCTCCGACGGGTGCTGGGAAGACGATCGCGGCGGGTGGTTTCGCGGTGCATCACGCTGTCCGGCACGGTTTGGCACGGGTGATTGTAGCGGTGCCGTTCCTGTCGATCACCGAGCAGAACGCGGAGGTGTATCGGCGGTTGTTCGGGGATGAGCATGTGCTCGAGCATCACAGTGGCCTCGATGTGGACGGGCTCGGTCCGGCGGGGCGTTGGCAGCGGTTGGCGGCGGAGAATTGGGATGCGCCGGTAGTGGTGACGACGACGGTCCAGTTGTTCGAGTCGCTGTTCAGCCGTAAGCCGTCGGCGATGCGGAAGCTGCACCGGCTGGCGGGTTCGGTGATCGTGCTGGATGAGGTGCAGTCGCTGCCGGATTCGTTGTTGCTGCCGATCCTGTCGGTGCTGCGGCATCTGAGCGAGCACTTCGGTACGACGGTGTTGCTGGCCTCGGCGACCCAGCCGGAGTTCTTCAGCTTGGAGATCTTCCGGGACGTCGAGCGACGCAATGTCATTGCGCGACCGCAGCCGTTATACGACCGGCTACGACGGGTCCGGTTCGAGTGGCGGTGCGATCCCAAGCCCACCCTCGAGCAGATCGCCGAGGACGCGGCAGGGCAGCGGCAGGTGCTGCTGATCGTCAATACGACCGCTGATGCCGCCGAACTACATCGGCTGATCGAATCCCACGACACGCAGGGGCCGGTGCTGCATCTGTCGACGCGGATGGCCGGTGCCCATCGCCGTGATGTGCTGGCGCAGATCAGCGCGCGCCTCGCCGCCGGGCAGCCGGTGGCGGTGGTCGCCACGCAGCTGGTCGAAGCGGGTGTCGATCTGGATTTCCCGGTGGTGTATCGGGCTTTCGCGACTGCGGAGGCGTTGTTGCAGGCCGCTGGGCGCTGCAACCGTAACGGGCTGCTCGACGAGGGCCGGGTGGTGGTCTTCGACCCGGTCGACGGCAGTGTGGAAGGCACGGCGATGGTGTACGGGCCTGCCCTGGATGTCACACGATCGTTCTTCGGTCCGGGGCGGGACCCGGATCGGCTGGAGCTGCTGCGCGACTACTACACCACCCGGTATGCGGTGAAGAACATCGACAACACCGGCGTCGGGGCCACGATCCAGCAGTTGCGGGCGTCCTTCGACTTCCCGAAAGTCGCCGAGACGTTCCGCATGATCGACGAACACACCGTCCCGGTGCTGGTCGGCTACGGCGACGACACCGAACGAGAACAGTTGCGGACAGCTCTGGCCGGTCCGGGCAGGGTCGAGCCGTGGGTGTACCGGCGACTACAGCCCTACCTCGCCGCGCTACCCAAGCGACTAGCTGTATGAGGCCGTGACGTTGGTGACGCCGGTGTGGAGGCGGCTGGCTGGGGGCCGGTTTCCGGCGGCGGAATGTGGTCGATGGTAGTTGTAGTGGACGTTCCAGATTCCGAGTGCGTCTGCGCGTTGGGTTTCGCTGGTCCATTCCCGGGCGTAGAGGAATTCCTCGGCCAGGATCCGGTGATAGCGCTCGACCTTGCCGTTGTGCCGCGGTGTGTAGGGGGTAATGCGTTGGTGGCGGGCTCCGAGCAGGACTTTCGCAAAGTCGGTCGCTTTGTAGCATGCGCCGTTGAGTTCCTAACGGATGTCAACTCAGTAGAGTCTTCTCGCTGCTGCGTTGTGTGGCTCGGTGCGTCGTGAGGTCGAAGCACCCGCTCGGCCGGTCGTGCGTCGCGTGACCCGGATTTCGG